>CAZVMA010000048.1:0-12204 GCA_964628545.1 uncultured Pseudomonadales bacterium
CGTCCGTGTAACCCGGGACCGAGACCAGCGCGCCGTCCGCAGCCGTGAGGGCGGCGAAGCCTGGCGCGGTGGCTGGATCGCGGGCCAGATTGCCGAACTCGACGTCCGCGAACCGGAACGTCTTGCCGTCAACCGTGATGCGATCCGCGCGCCGATCGAGCGGCGCGGCGAAACCGAACGTGGCGGCAGTGGCCACCAGTTCATCCACCGAGCGATCGCTGTCGGCGATGAACTTGTCGAGACTGTACCGGCCGTCCGCGATGACGCCGACACCACCCACGACCGTGCCGTTCTTGTACAGCGGCAGTCCGCCCGGGTCGGCAGAGAGGCCTAGCGGGGACCGCTGCGGGCCAACCGTCACGGCCAGGCCATTCGAGCGCTGCATGAAGTCCGAGCACGCGAGCTGGCTGAACTGCACGCCGAACAGTGGACCACCGGGCTGGTCGCGTTCGCCCGGGTTGAAATGTTCCTGCACGATCTGGCTGGCCGTGCGCGTGGTGAAGGCGTTGCCTTCGCTCGACAGGTAGGCGCCGGTGATCGCTTTGGCGATGGCGGCCTGGTGATCAAGCGCGAACGGCAGCCCAGGCTGCGGCAGCTGAATGCCTTCCAGCCCACCCGCAACAAGGGCTTTGCCATCGGCGTCGACGTCGGTGGCAATCAGCACCGTCTGCGGCTCCGCCCCCATGCGGTAGACCGCAAGAACATTGCCGACGCGGTCGACCACGGCCAGCGTGGCGCGCGCGTCGCGCGCCTTGGCTTCGGCTACCCCCTGCGCGAGGATCGTCTGCACGTCCGCAACCGTCAGCAGTGAGGCAGTATCGGCGCAGCTACCGGTGCAGGTGGTGCCGGATGGCGGCGCACCGGTGCCCGTTGTGCTGCCGCTACCACCGCCGCCGCCGCAACCGACGAGCGCCCCGAACAACACCGTCATCCATACGGTCCCGAAGCGAGCCCTGCGGCCGGCCCGGAAAGCGGGTTTGCCGACACCCGTCGACGCGGAAGAAACGAGAGTGCGGGTCACGGTACGGTCTCCGTCGCAACGGTCGGGTGGAAGCTGTGGCAGTCGACGCAGTCGACCGGGATCAGATTGCGCTGCGCCCGATCGCCGTGGCAGGTCACGCACTGCTGGATATCCGGCATCAGCACGTCCGTGCTCGCGGTCGAGGTGTCCGCGGCATGGCAGGTCAAACACGCATCGTCGGCCCGCGCGTCGCGCTGGGTCAGGTGCGCGCTGTGGTCAAACCGTGCTGTGCGATAGAAGTCGGGCGTCAGCTTCACCGGCGCCACCTGATAGCGCCCCAGCAGGTCGTCGGTCTCGTGCACGGCGACCTGATGGCAGGTGACGCAGCCGCGCACGGTGAACTGGGTTTCGGCCTCGCGCGCTGTGCGCTCGCGGGCGCACACGTACGCGGGACCGTCGCAGCGCTCGGCATCGCGCGCGCGGTCGGGCAGGCGCCGGCGATCACGCTTCGGCAGATCGGCGGTCGGATCGGCGTACAGCCGCATGTAGTGCCCCTCCATCACCAGCAGCGCCTCGCTCGGGTTGGCGTGCGGCAGCTCGCGGTCGGGCGCCGTGCGGTCGAACTTCAGGTCATGACAGTCGCGGCAGTGCTGCTCCATGCGAATGGGGGCGAAGTGCTCGCCGTCGGCCTGCAGTGTATGGCAGTCGGCGCACTGCAGCGCCGCACCCGTAGTCAGGCTCTGCACCTTGCCGGGATCAAGGTGCACGTCGTGCGGATATTTGAGGTTCGAGGGATCAACCGCATCGTGCAGCGGGCTGGTTTGCCATGCCCAGCTGTAGGCAAAGCCAGTGCCGCGGGGTTCGTGCGTGCTGGTCAGCAGGTCAACCTGGAACGCCGCGTGATTCGCCTCGGTGAAACCGGCGACTGCGGACAGTCGATTGTCGGGCCAGTCAGGCTCGGCGTGACAGTCGGTGCACAGCGCATCCGCGGTGATCGAAATGTGCGGCGGGGTATTGTGCTCCTTGTGGCAGCTCGCGCAGCGCACATCATCCAGCCCGACGTGCGCATTCAGCGGCTCCGGGGCGTGATCAGCGACATCACGATGACAGTCGGTGCAGGCAGTGTCGGGCACGCGCTGAAACGGCTTTTCATGGCAGGCGCCGCAATCGTCGCCAACGGCCACCGCGTGGGCCGGCAACAGCGGGCCGCTGCTCCACACATCGTCGGAGGTCCACCATGGCTGGCCATCGAAATCAACGAACCAGGGCACGATCAGGCCGATCAGCAGCACCCCGATGCCGATGATCCAGGCCGGCCCGCGTCGGCTGAGACGGGTCTGCTCGAGGTCTGCGGAGAAGGCGGCCTCGAAGGCCGCGGAGCTGACCTCTTTCTGCGGCTCGATCTCGAGCGCGCCCGCGAATCCAGCCGGCGCGCGACCCACGCGCACGCGGGCGCCGGCGAGCTCTAGCGTCTGCCCGGCCTGCAGTCGACCCTGCGTGGTCGCGACACCGTCGATCAGCACCGAGGCATCGCGCGGGCAGCGAACATCGAAGCCATCGCCCGACGGCGTCAGGGTCGCATGCCGCCCCGCCACGGTTTCCCCGTACAGCTGCACCGTGGCATCGATCGCGCTGCCAAGCACGACCGCGGGCACATCCACCTCGCGGTCGCGATAGACCGCGCCCTGCGTGCCCGCCGAGCCGGAGATGAGTTCGCGCAGCAGGATTTGCACAGGACGCCCTACCAGTAAATGAACGTGGACACGATATGCGCCACGAGTGCCGTCAGGGTGCCGAACGTCAGCGGCACGTGGATGTACAGCCAGGCCTTCAGCCAGCCCTGGATGCGGATGTCAGCCCGCAGCCGACGCAGCACCGACTGGCGTCGACAAATCACGGCCAGCAGTTCCTGCAGCACACCGACCTCGGCGCGCCGATCCGCACGGGTCAGGCGCGCGGCGACCAGATCGATCACCGGCGCCTGATCGACGTTGGGCTGGTTGGCCCCATCCAGCGTGTCATAACGGGAACGATCGCGACCGCTCAGCTGGGCGACGACACCGCCCCCCAGCGTGGTGCCGGCAATGCTCGATTGCACGGCCAGCTGCACATCGGCGCTGCAGCGCGCCGCCAGCTCGCGACCCTTCCTGTTCAGGTCGAAGAGCTCGGCAAACAGATCCGAGCGACTGTGTCCGGCGCGGTTCGCGGATAGGGCCACCGGATAGTTGATGTACACGTACAGACCGACGATGCCGCTTGCGATCACCGCCGTCATCAGCGCCCAAGCCAAGGTGTGGATGTTCCAGCCGAACTGCAGTCCGCAGTGCAGCGTAGCCAGCACCCACACCGCCAGACCAAGGTAGACGTGTGCGGACGTCCAGCCCTGAACCGTCCCGGTGCGTGCGCGGTAGCTGCGCTTGCGCACACCAAGCCAGGCGAGCCAGACAATGAGCAGCGCGGCCCAGGTGCCGAGCACGTAGCCCTGCCAGGTGCCGCCGTTCGGCGGCTCGCTACTCGCGTGCGAGGTGTAGAGGAATAGGCCGGCGACGATGCTGGCCAGGGCCCACCACAGGTAGCGCCAGGACTGATAGCGCAGCAGGTTAGCGAACATCGGATTTCAGCAGCCGGATGAACTGTTCGGGGTTTACGCGCTGCGCCGCCCCGGTCGGGCACGCGCGCACGCAGGCATAGCCTTGTGGATCGTTCACGCAGGCGTCGCACTTCACCGCGCGCTTGCCCTTCTCCTTCGCCCCCGCATCTGGCTTGAAGCCAGCAGGCTCTCCGGGGCCGGTGCCGCGGCCGAACAGCAGCCACTGGAACAGGCCCGGTTTCGGCGGCGCGTCGTAGCTGAGACGGATGACGTCGTAGGGGCAGTTCGCCTCGCAGTTGCCGCAGCCGATGCAGGTGTCAGCGATATACACCTGGCCGTCCGCGGCGCGGTGGATGGCGTTCGGCGGGCAGTCCTTCATGCAGTGCGGATGCTCGCAGTGCCGGCACGCGATGGGCACATGGATGTTGGCGAAGGTCTTGCCGGCAGCGCGATCAAGCCGCGACAGGCCGTTGTGCGTCTCGGCGCAGGCGCGCTCGCAGTTGTCGCGGCCGATGCACAGGGTTTCGTCGATCAGCAGGGTATCGGTCGCCTCGCCGAGACCCTCGTTCAGCAGAAAGCTCATGATGCCGCTGCTTTCCGGCCGCACTTCCATCTGCGTGTTGTCGGTCAGCCGCGCCTGGGCCCGCGCCTGCAGCGACTCGATGTTGGCCGACGGCAGGTTCATCAGGGCCAGAAATTCCTTGCGGTGCAGCTCGACCGTCTCGGTGGCGACGGTGGCGATGGCTGTCTCGCGGCGCTCTGGGTCCCCCATCAGCGCCATTTCGCCCACCAACTCGCCAGCGCGCACCTCGGCAACGGTGACCGACTGCCCGCCCGCGCGGCGCTGCAGCGACACCGAGCCGCGCCGGATCAGATGCAGGCTGGCGCCCGTTTCGCCCGACTTGAACAGCGCTTCGCCCGCCTTGAACTGCCGGATGGTCGCCGCCTCGGATATTTCCCGCAGGGCATCAAACGTGGCCGCAGGCGCGAAGCTTCGCTGCAGCTCGCGCACGACGAAGATCCAGTCGACGCCGATCCGCACGTCCTCATTCGAGTTGAACAGCTTCACCATGATGCGCCGCGGTGTGGCGACCAGGATGCAATTGCGGCCGGCGCGCGCGGTTTCCTGCCGCGGCCGCCCGGATATCAGGCTGCCCTCGCCGAAAAACTGGCCGCGCGCGAGCGTTCGGTCCGGCTGGTCTGCCTCACCACTCTCAAGCTGCACCTCGCCCTCGACGATGGTGAAGAACGTGGTGGCGTAATCGCCCTTCTGGTACAGCAGGTCGCCTTCAGCCACCACGCGGGTGATGCGGGGCTCGCGCCCCTCGGCCCGCAGCGCCGCCGCCAGCCGGTCGCGCCGCGCCTCGGCGTCGCGCTGCAGTTCGCCCGCCGGGTAGCTGACCAGCACTTCGCTTTCGATCAACAGCTCGCGAAACTGCAGGGCATTCAGAGTGGCGAAGAACGGAATGCGGCGCTGAAACAGTGCCAGCACATCAGCCGGCGGCCGCTCGAATGGCAGCAGCTCGAACTGGTTGCGCAGCAGGGGAAAATCGGCCGGCTCGACCCGATTGCCGTTGATGTACTCAACAACGTCGTAGCCCTGATTCATGGCCTGCTTGATCAGCGGATAGCCCGCCAGCGAGCCGATGATGTAGAGCCCGGGCACATTGGTTTCGTAGGTGTCGGACAGCTCCGGAATCGCGTCCGGTCGGGCGCTCGGAAACACCACGCCGGCCGCTTCGACGAAATCGCGCGGCGGCACACCGCCCAAACGGGCAATGATGCGATGACAAAGCACGGTCTCGGCCCCGTCCGGTGTATCGACGACGGCGATCAACGGTGGCGCGCCTGCGGCGGCGTCCGGGTTTTCGCTGATGGTGCGGATGCCGGCGCGGTAGAAGCAGTGGAAGTCGCGGCTGGGGTCGGAGATCGCCGCCAGTACGGCGTTCAGATTGCCCTCTTTCGCGCGGCTGAATTCCTCGCGCCGATTGATGATGTAGACGCGGTTCTGGGGCGCGAGTCCGAGCGCATTCTCGATGGCGCTGTCGCCGGCGCCAACGACGATGATGGTCTCGTCGCGGAACTCGTCCGGGTCTTCGAGATGGTACTGCACCCCGGGAAGATGCTCGCCCGGCACTCCAAGCCGCCGCGGCGAACCCTCAAGTCCAATGGCCAGCACCACGTTTTCGGCGCTGAGCGTCTCGCCCGACTTCAGCGTCAGGTCGAACGCGCCGCGACTGCCGCGAATGCCGATGACCTCGGCGTTGTAGCGCACATTCAGGCCCGTGCGGCTGATACCGCTCTGCCATTCGCCAAGAATCGCCTCGCGGGTGCCGGCCTCGAACGCGAAATCGCTGCGCAGGTCCAGATAGCCCGGCTCGTCCATGACGTGCTTGCCTTTCTGGTAGCGCTGGATGGTCTTGGCGTGCTCGGCAAAACCCTCGAGCAGAATGTGCCGGGGCGCTGACGATCCGGCAGCCCGATCCAAAGCCGCAGCACGGCCTGCCGCGCTGAGTCCGGCAGGACCCGACCCGATGATCGCGATCTGATATGTGGCCGCCATCGTACCCCCATGCGTCCGCTCGTTAGATTACGACCGTACAGGGGGGCATGAACAGAGGATCCCGAGAAGGCGCTTCTCCGACTGACCTCAGCGCTGGCCGTGGTCCGACACGTTCGCTACGACCTCTGCGCCGCTCAGTACGCCGCCCGGGCGGTCGCCGCGCAGAAAGTCCGCGACCGCGGCACCGATCTCGACCGCGCTTACCGCGTCCGGCACCACTCGCCGCAGCGCCCGCACATGGGACGGGGCGCGCGTGCCCGGCGGGGTCCAGATCCGAAGGCCACCGACTTCATTCCAGCCGCAGACCAGACCGGCACGAATGATCAAGCTCGACTCGGCGCCGAACAGCGCTTGCACCCGGTCTTCAACCGCGGCTTTGGCCGAACGCTGGGGCTCGAGCCAGCGGTCCAGAAGCTGTCGCGCCGTCCCAGGCGAACCGAGAACCGGGCTCGGAAACAACCCGGAGACGTAAACCAGAGACGCGGCGCCCGCGGCAGCAAGCGCCGCCACGCCCTGCAGGGGTGGGTCGCGCGCGTCGCGCTCCACGCCCGCGCGACGACCAGGCCGCAGCTGGTTGATAGGCTGCAGCCGCCCCATGGCGATGACCCCAGCCCGGGGTTCAATGTGGGCAAGACAAGCCGCCAGCGCCGTCCCATCCTGCACGTCGCAGGCATGCCAGCGGACCTGCTGCAGCCAGCCGGGCTGCGATCCGCCGAGGAACCCACTCGGGGGACCACCCCGCCGACAGATCGCGTGCACGGCAAAATCGCCGGCGCTGACCAGCGCCTCCAGAACGCCGAGACCCACTGTGCCGTTGCCGCCCAGCACCACAACGGGAAGGCGCGGCAAGGATGAGCCACTCATCACGTCAGGGCCACTCATGCCGCCCGCGTGTGCGTCTCGATGAAGGTTTCCGCAAGGGAAAAGATATCCGGCCGCTTGCGCGCAATGCGCGGCAGGTTCGCGACCATCGGCGCCAGACGGCTGTTCGCGCGCAGCGTGTGCTCGTGATGCGCCACGAAGCGCCAGAGCAAACCGTCCATCACGTCGCACCAGGGGCCGGGTGCGAAATCGCCCATCTTGCGCAGGTAGTTTGAGCCGCAGATGTAGGGCTTCGTGGTGAAGATGCCGCCATCGCTGGTCAGGCCCATGCCGAAGACGTTCGGCACCATGACCCAGTCGTAGGCGTCCACGAACATCTCCATGAACCAGCGATACACCTCCTGGGGTTCGATGCCCGCCAGGTTCATCAGATTCGCCGCGATCATCAGCCGCTCGATGTGGTGTGCCCAGCCGAACTGCAGCGTTTTACCGATGACATGATCGAGCGGCGCAATGCCTGTCTCGCCCGTGTACCAGGACGCGGTGAGCTTGCGTTCGGCGTTCCAGATGTTCCGGCTCTGCATCGGCTGGTAGTAGTGATGAAAGACGCCGCGCACGAACTCGCGCCATCCCAGAATCTGGCGCACGAAGCCCTCCAGACTGTTCAGCGGTACGTTCTCGGCGGCGGCAAATTCGAGCGCCCGGTTCAGCACGTCGCCCGGTGTCAGCAGCCCGATGTTCAGCAGCGGGGCGAGCGCGCTGTGATAGACAAACGGCGAGCGAGGCGTGAGCGCGTCCTCGTAGGTGCCGAAATCGCGGAAGCGATTGGTGAGGAAATCGTCGAGCCACGCTTCGGCCTGCACATGATTGGTGGGCAACCACGCCGATGTCAGTGATCCGGGATTGTCCGGAAACCGCTGCAGCACTTCGGCGCGGGCGGCCAGCGCGCGCGGCGACGGGGCAATGCTGATGGGCGCCGGCGGCATGACGGTGCGCGGCAGGCGCTCGCGGTTGTCGGTGTCGAAGCTCCAGCGACCGCCCACCGGCTCGCCCGAAGCGCTCATCAAGATGCCGTGGCGGATACGCTGCGACCGGTAAAACGGCGCCATCCGCGGTGCGCCGTTGTCTGCCAGGTGCGCCGCGAAATCATCGCGGGTGCCGAGGAACATCGGCGTCCGCAGGGTCTGCAAGCGCATCTGGCGGCTGCCCGAGAAGCGCTCGATGGCAACCGCAAGGTCGGGGCTTTCCACCTCGAAATGGAGCAGTCGCCGGGAGGTACCAACATCGCTGATCCGCGACAGCACGGTGTCTACCGCGGCGCGCCAGTCGCGGCCAGCCGACAGCGGGTGGTAATCGACGCGATACCCCGACGCCTCGAGCGTGAGCGCGTAGTCGCGCATGGCGCCCAGCACCAGGGCCAGCTTCTGCTTGTGCCAGGCATAGCGCGCGCAAATGGCCGGATCCTCCACCAGCACCACCACGAGACCGTCCGGGGCGGGCAAGTGCCGCGGGTGGAACAGCTGGTTACCAAACACGACGAGCATGTCGCTCGGCTCGGCATCGGTGAACACGCGGTTCGGTACTTGATGAGTCATGCTTCGGCATCCTGTTCAGTCGGACAATGGGCGGACGGACGATCGCGGGTCCGCGCGGGGCGAAACGGTGCGGTCGGTGACGATGGCGCCCTGCGCGCTACCACGGCAGCACCCGGCCATCCCAATTCAGGAACCGGCCCGAGTCGTCCGTCGTCAGTCCGTTCAGCACGCCTAGAATGGCGGCCGCGCTCTGCTCGGCGGTGCGGGCCCGGTCCGGCCCGACGTGCCGGGCGGATAACGGTGTCAAGGTCGTGCCGGGATGCAGGGCAACGACGATCGGCGCATGGCGCTGACGGCCCCACTCCAGCGCCACGTTGTGCACGCCCATGTTGAGCGCCGCTTTGCTCATGCGATAGCTGTACCAGCCGCCGAGCTGGTTGTCGCCGATACTGCCCACCATTGCGGACAGCACCGCCACCCGCGCGCCTTCGGCGTGCCGAAGACACGGCGCAAACGCATTCAGCGCCATCAGCGGCGCGAATGCGTTCACCGTCATCGCGTGCAGAAAGGGAGCGCGGGCCAGCTGGCGCAGGGCTTTTTCCGGGCGCAGGGGCGGCGAGACGTGCTCATCGTCCAGCACGCCCGTACACACGATCAGGCGATGCACGCGCGGCCAGGTCGCCTGAACCACCTGCGCGGCGCCGAGAAGCGCATCCGGGTCGCACGCATCCGTCGACAGTCGGCGCACGCTCTCGGGGAGGATCAGTCGGTCCGCGTCGCGCGCAAGCGCCACCACCGGTCCGTCCGCGCACGCCAGCCCGGCCAGCGCGGCGCCGATGCCGCTGCCCGCGCCGATGATGACGGTCACGGGCGCGGCCCCCGGAACGGGTACCGCGGCCGAAGCCTTGGGATCGATTTCCATAACCGCGTTCTACGCGCCAACCGGTGACGGCGGGGTGAACAGTTCGGCGCTGAAGCGTAGGATGCGGACCCTCGATTGACCGCCGCACAAGACCCTGACCGACCCATGCATGATCAGCCGGAAACCGACGATCAAGCGCCCGCCGCCCTGCGCGAGCCGCGGCAGGCAGCGCCCGAGCCGGACGCGAACAGCATAACGGAGCGCTCTGCACGCCTGATCGAACTGCTCGGCCTGCTCGACCTCGAGCGCATCGAGCAGAACCTGTTCCGCGCCCATCACCCGGCACAGCGAACCCATCGGCTGTACGGCGGACAGATCATGGCGCAGGCCATGATGGCGGCCATCCGAACCGTCGCGCCGGAGCGACTGCCGCATTCGCTGCACGGCTACTTCCTGCGCCCAGGCGCCCCCCGCGTACCGGCGCTGATCGACGTCGAGCGCATCCGCGACGGCCAATCGTTTTCGACGCGACGCATCGTGGTGATCCAGAACGGCGCCGCCATCTTCAACATGGACGCGTCGTTTCAGGTGCAGGAGGAGGGGCTTACGCACCAAAGCGCGATGCCATCACTCACGCCGCCGCCGGTGGCGAAGGTGCCAAAGCCGCTGCGCGAGGACGTCTTCATGACCTGGCGCCATGAATACAAGGCGCTGCTGTCGGACAGCCCGCATCCGCCCCAACAGCACGTCTGGTTCCGCAGCAACGGCGCGCTACCCGATGACGCATCGCTGCACGCTTGTCTGCTTGTGTACGAATCGGATAACGCGCTGCTTTCTACCGGAAGACTGCCACATCGAGGGTCGTTCGTGCGCGAACGGCTGCAGATGGCAAGCCTGGATCACGCCATGTGGTTTCATCAGCCAGCGCTTCGCGCCTGGCGTGCGGATGACTGGCTGCTGTACGCGCTGGACAGCCCGTCCACCGCCGCGTCACGCAGCTACAACCGCGGCCAGATCTTCACTGCGAGTGGCCGGCTCGTGGCCAGCAGCATGCAGGAAGGCCTGATGCGGAAGCGCTAAGCCGGGCAGCCCGTCAGCGGCCGCGCCGCGGACGTGCCGGCCCGGCGCGACCGCCGGGCCCTTCCGCGCGACTGTGCTGTGTCCGAAACGGTCGACCGCCCGCCGACTCCACCTTCGCAGCCGAGCCTCCGGGCTGATACAGCGGGATCAGGTGACGCTTGCCGTTGCCGATCAGGTCCGCGCGCCCCATGCGGCGCAGCGCGTCCCGCAGGATCGGCCAGTTGGCCGGATCGTGGTAGCGCAGAAACGCCTTGTGCAGTCGCCGCACCTTCAGCCCCTTTGGCACATGCACCGCCTCGCTCGCGCGCGTGACCTTGCGCAGCGGATTGATGCCGCTGTGGTACATGGCGGTGGCGGTCGCCATGGGCGACGGCAGGAAGGCCTGCACCTGATCGGCACGAAAGCCGTTCGCCTTCAGCCAGAGCGCCAGCTCCAGCATGTCTTCGTCACGGGTGCCGGGATGCGCGGCAATGAAGTACGGAATGAGGTACTGCTCTTTGCCCACTTCCGCCGAGTAGCGGTCGAACAAGGCCTTGAACCGATAGTAGGTGCCCATGCCGGGCTTCATCATCTTGGACAGCGGCCCTTCGGACAGCGCCTCCGGCGCAATCTTCAGGTACCCGCCGGTGTGGTGCTGGGCCAGTTCGCGCACATATTCGGGCGACTCGATCGCCAGATCGTAGCGGACGCCGGACGCAATCAGCACCTTCTTGATCCCGGGCAGCGACCGGGCCTTGCGGTACAGGTTGATCAGCGGCGTATGGTCGGTGTTGAGGTTCGGACAAATCCCCGGATAGACGCAGGACGGCCGCCGACACGCGCTCTCGATCGCCTTGCTGCGGCAGGCGATGCGCCACATGTTCGCGGTCGGCCCGCCAAGATCGGAGATCACGCCAGTGAAGCCCGGCACCGTATCGCGCACCGTTTCGATCTCGCGCAGGATCGAAGCTTCAGAGCGGCTCTGGATGATGCGCCCCTCGTGCTCGGTGATGGAGCAGAAGGTGCAGCCACCGAAGCAGCCGCGCTGAATGGCGATGGAGAAGCGGATCATCTCGTACGCCGGAATGTTGGCGTCGCCGTAGACCGGATGCGGCTGTCGGGTGAACGGCAGCTCATAGACGCTGTCCATTTCGTCCGTGGTCAGCGGCACCGGGGGCGGGTTCACCCACAGGTCGACCTGGCCGTGGCGCTGCACCAGCGCGCGGGCGTTTCCGGGATTGGCCTCCTGGTGCAGGATGCGGCTGGCGTGCGCGTACAGGATGGGGTCGTCGCGCACCTGCTCGAACGCGGGCAGCCGAATGACGCTGCGCGCGCGGTCGGTGCCCCGCACGTCGCGCACAAAGCGCACCACCTGCACGAGATCGCGATCCGTCGCGCCCGCTGCACCGATCGCCGAACCGACAGCGGTCTGGGTTGCGGTCTCTGCCATCGGGCCCGCCGGCGCGGCGTCCGCCGACTCCGACTGCTCGCCGGGCGCAGGCTCCATGCGGTAGGGATCCTCGGGGGGATTCAGCGCGCCGGGCGTATCGAGATGAGTGGAATCGATTTCGATGTAGCCTTCGGGCACCGGGCGGATCAGCGCCGTACCGCGAACGTCGGTAATCGTGTCGATCGGCTCACGCCGGGCAATGCGATGCGCGACCTCGGCCAGCGCTTCCTCAACGACTGGCGTGACATGCACACAGCCTGCGCCGTCAAGGGCGAATATCGCTACCACCCGGCCGACATCGGCAAGCGGGCACTGGCCAACCTGAGCCTGCGCTACCTGTGCGCGGGTGGCGATGCCGAGGT
>CAZVMA010000049.1:0-12095 GCA_964628545.1 uncultured Pseudomonadales bacterium
CGTGACCTCGCCGATGTGTTCAACCATACGCGCTGTTCGTTCAGTCATCTGGCTACTCCTCGGTCCGGTCGGGCGTTCAGGCACGAGCCGGGAGTGCTCACTATACTGAGCTCATGTCGGAGCCGGATGTGTGGCGTGCCGCCAGCGCGTGCGGCCCATCGGCCGAACTGCAAGGAGGTCATCTCGGTGTCAGGACGGGAAACCCCGCTGGAAGCCGGCGAACCTGCGCCATGGGTGGTGCTGGGGTCGCCGCATCGTCCTGACTTCAAATTCAGCACGCTTGCTGGTCGTTACGTGATCGTGACGTTCCTGCAGTCTACAGCGTGGGCGGCAGGCGCGAGTTTGCTGTCGGGTATGTTGGCAGCTCGCGCTCGCTTCAACTCTGATCGCGTGATCTGGGTGGGGATCACCATGGATCCGGACGATGCCGCCGTTACCAGCGTAACCGCCTTGTATCCGCACATGCGGCTGCTGTGGGATTTTGACGGCGCTGCCAGCCGGCGTTTTGGTGCGTTGGGGCCGCGCTCCGACCTGCAGGCGGCGCTGGCAAGCGCGCGACGGGGCGCAGTAGCCACGGGCTATCAGCCCCACAGCCTGATTCTCGATCGCCAGCTGAGGGTCGTTGAGACACTTCTGTTCGATGCCGTAAATCAGTCGCCGGAGGCGCACGTTGCGGCGATTCTCGATCGGATTGCCGCGATACCTGCGCCCGAACCAGCCGAGCCAGCGGTTGCCCAGGCCCCCGTGCTGGTGCTGCCCCGCGTCTTCGAGCCGGATTTGTGCCGGCGCCTGATCGACTACTACGAAGCGCATGGCGGAGAGCCTTCGGGCTTCATGCAGGAGCGCGACGGCATGACCGTGCTGGTCAGCGATCCGAACCACAAACGTCGCCGCGATCAGGAAATCCAGGACCCGGTGTTGCGGCTCGCCTGTCGGCTGCGACTGCACGATCGCGTTGCCATCGATCTGGAGCGCGCTTTCCAGTTTCGCGCGACCCGGATCGAGCGATATCTGGTGGGTTGTTACGACGCAGCGGAGGGCGGGCATTTTCGCGCCCATCGCGACAATACGACGCGCGGTACCGCTCATCGGCGCTTCGCTGTGTCGCTGCACCTGAACACGGGTGAGTACGAGGGTGGTCAGCTGCGCTTCCCGGAATTCGGCAATCGGCTGTATAGCGCCCCGCCAGGTGGCGCGGTCGTCTTTTCCTGCTCTCTGATGCACGAAGCCACCCCAGTTACCCGGGGGCGGCGCTATATGTTTCTGCCGTTCTTATACGACGATGCCGCGGCTGCGGAGCGCCAGCGCAACGCCAAATACCTGGGTACCACCTGACGGCAGTCGCCGTCGCTACCACATGGCGGCCTCCAGGCCGGCTGCCATCGTGAGCCCGAGCTCGTGGCACGCTTTCAATTCCGCGCCTGTCGGCGCACCGCGAACGATAATGGGGGCCTGAACTTCGCGAAACCGATAGCCCGTCGCGATGCGTCGGATCTCGCGTAGCGCGCCGGTGCCGTCGTTACCCGCGCTGATAAAGACAGCGTACGGCAGCGCTGCGAGTTGTCCTTCGGTTTCGTAGAACGTGCGATCGAAGAAGTCCTTCAGCGCGCCGCTCATATAGCCGAAGTTTTCGGGCGTGCCGAGCAGCAGTCCATCAGCCCAGCGCAGATCGTCGGGTCCGGCCTCAGCAGCAGTGAGCGCCCGCACCTCGACGCCTGAAACGACGGGATCGAGCGCGCCCTGCAGCACCGCAGCCGCCAGTCGACCCGTGTTGCCGGTTTTGGTGTGATGGACAATCAGCAGATGTTTCATGCGTGGTGCTGTGCCTGAGGGAGGATGGACAGTGGCGTAATTGCCACTGGACGATGGGCGGTGACAACTGGCGAACAGAGCATTTGGGGCATGACGCGACTCACTATGCTCGGGAGATACAGGCGTTGCCGCATAGCGCCACAGATCCGATCGCCATGCGACGTTCGCGCTTGATCGCGGTTCGCGCCAATGACCCGTGCTCCGCTATGATCGTCAGCATGCAGACTAACCCGCCCGTCAGCTCCAGTCCCCCGCCAGAGCGGAGCTATCATCACGGCGACCTGCGCGAGACGCTGATGGAAGCGGCCCTGGCCAGTATCGCCGCGCACGGCACGGAAAAGCTGAGCCTTCGGGCTCTAGCGCGCGAGGCAGGGGTGTCGCCCACGGCACCCTACCGGCATTTTCCCTCAAAGGAGAGCCTGCTCGCCGCGCTGGCGGAAGCCGGCTTCCGTGAATTACTCGCGCGGTTCGAAACCGTGGTTGCCAAGGCCGAGGGCGACCTCGAGTCGCGCCTGCTGGCGATCGGCATGGCCTACATTCAGTTTGCGCTCGAGCATCCCACCCGCTACGAACTGATGTTCGGTTCGGTGTTGGCGGATTTCAGCGGCTATGAATCGCTGCAGTCCGCGGGCGGTGAATGCTATCGGATCCTATACGAGGTACTGGAAGCAGGTCTGACTTCGGCCGACGGATCCGACCTGACGGCGCCCCGGCTTGGCGGCGTGGTCTGGGCCGCCGTACATGGCGTGGCTTCGTTGATGCTGTACCACCGGGACCTGCGCGGCGCTGATGATCCGCGCGCGCCCGCGGCATCGCTGCGCGCGATGGAGCTAGACCCCGAGCGGGCGCTCCGAACGCTCTTTGCCGGCATGCGCTAGCGGCCAATCCCCGCAACGGGTGTATATTCCGGCGCACAGGGGTTTTTAAGGGTATCGCCAACATGCGTCTTGACGCGCCACGTATTCCGCCGTTGCCTGACGAAGCCTGGTCTGAAGATGTGCAACAGCAGATGGCGCCCTTCGTGCGCCAGGGCCGCGTGTTCAACATCTTTCGCACCATGGCGAATCATCCGGACCTGATGCGGCGCTGGCTGGTGTTCGGCAACCACATCCTCGGCAAGTCGACGTTGCCGCCGCGGGAGCGCGAGTTGGTCATCCTGCGCATCGGGTATCTGTGCCAGTCGGGCTACGAGTGGGGCCAGCATGTGCTGATCGCCCGGCAGGCCGGCATGACCGATGACGAGATCCGTTCGGCGCAGACTGGCCCGAACACGCCCGGTCTGGCACCGCTCGACCGACTGCTGCTCGCTGCCACGGACGAACTGCGCGCCGATGCCCATGTCAGCGACGCCACTTGGGCGGGGCTGGCTGAACATCTCGACACGCAGCAGCTGATGGATCTGGTGTTCACCGTCGGCCAATACAACTTGGTGTCAATGGCGCTGAACAGTTTCGGGGTCCAGGCGGACGCCGGGTTGCCCGGTTGGGATGTATGAGTCATCAAGACTCTGCTGAGCCCGTACGCCAATCGGGGCAGCATCCAGACGGCCGACGATCAGGACGCCTGTCGGGGAAAGTGGCTGTCGTGGTAGGTGCAGGCCAGACTCCCGGCGCCACCGTAGGTAATGGGCGGGCAACTGCCATGCGGTTTGCCGAGGAAGGGGCCCGTGTGCTGGTGGTCGATCGTGATCCGGTTTCGGCCGCAGAAACTCTTGCGTTGTTGACGGCCGGTGGCGGCACCGGCGAGATGCACGTGGCTGATATACGGGACGAAGACGCCTGCGCCGGTGTGATGGCGGCGGCTGTCGGCCATTTCGGCGGCTTCGACATACTGCACAACAATGTCGGCATCGGCGCGGGCGACACCAGCGCCACGCGCATGACCGCGGAAGTCTGGGACGCGCTGTTTGCGACGAACCTGCGCGCGGTGATGTTCCTGTGCAAGCACGCGCTGCCGCAGCTGCGCTCGCGCGGTGGCGGCGTGATCACCAATATCTCCTCGGTCGCGGCTGTGTGTTCAGTCGGCCTGGTGGCCTACAAGACATCGAAGGCAGCCCTGAACGCGTATACGCACGCGCTGGCGACCGGCAATGCCGAGTACGGTATTCGCGCCAACGTGATCATGCCCGGTTTGATGAATACCCCAATGGCCATCGAAGGGCACGTGGCTTTGGGGCGTGACCGCTCGGAAGTGATCGCATCGCGCAACCGGTTGGTGCCGCTGCGGGGCGGCATGGGCGACGCGTGGGATGTTGCCAACGCTGCGCTATTTCTGGCCTCGGACGAGGCGCGATTCATTACGGGCGTCTGTTTGCCGGTTGATGGCGGGCAGTCCGCTCGTATTGGTTGAGGCACAGACGATGGAGGTGGTTTCCGTGTTGCGTCCCCGCCGATCGGTTCTGTTCATGCCGGGCGCCAACGTCCGGGCGATGGCCAAGGCGCGTGAACTGCCCTGTGACGGCATCATCTTCGATCTTGAGGACGCGGTGGCTCCCGATGCGAAGGCGGCTGCGCGTGCGCAGGTACGGGAAGCCGTGATTGCGGGCGGGTATGGCTACCGCGAGCGCATCGTCAGGGTCAACGCGCTTGAAACCCCCTGGGGTGAGGCCGATGTCGCCGCGTTCGCGGGCACACCGATCGATGCGCTGCTTTTTCCCAAGGTCGAGTCGGTGGCCCAGGTCGAGCGCATTCTCCAAGTGACGGCGGCCCATGGCTGTGGCGCGCTGCCGCTCTGGTTCATGATCGAGACGCCGCTTGGGGTGCTGGATGTGCGCGCGATTGCGGCACACTCACCGCGTCTGGCGGTTCTGGTCATGGGCACCAGCGATCTGGTCAAGGAGCTGCGCGCCAGCCATACCCCGGATCGCGGCAATCTGGCCTTTGCGCTGCAGCGCTGTCTGATCGTCGCTCGCGCACTGGGGTTGGACATACTCGACGGTGTGCACCTCGATTTTCGCAACGAAGCCGCATTTCGGGCCGTTTGTGCGGACGCGCGCGCCATGGGCTTTGACGGTAAGACGCTCATTCATCCGACGCAGATCGAGGGCGCCAACGAGGCATTCGGTTTTGATGCTGCGGCCGTGGCGCACGCCACGCGCGTGCTTGAGGTCTGGGAGCGCGCGCAGGCAACCGGTAAGGGCGTAGTGGAGCTGGACGGCAAGCTGGTCGAGAACCTGCACGCGGCGGAAGCGCAGCGGGTGCTGGCGTTCGCGTCGGCACTGGCCGGTCGAACGCGCGTCGGCTGAGACCGATTTACCCCACCGCGCGACGAACTGCCGGCATCACGACTTCAAGATAAGCGTCCAGCGCCTCCGCGTGCCACGGCGCGCGCAGCGCAATGTTCACTTCGTCCGCCCCCGCCTGCGCGTACTCGACAATGCGCTCGACCGCGGCTTCCGGCGTGCACAGCAGCGCGCCGTCCTGCATGCGCTCGGCCGCGCGGCCCCAGTCGGCCTGCAGGCGCTGGCGCTGAGCGGGCATGTCGGAGTCGTCGACCGCCAGGTTGAACAGCACGTTGACCGCCCGCTTCAGCGAGCGCGGATCACGGCCCGATTCCTCGCACCGCTCGTTCAGTACGGCATTGACCCGACCAAACTCTTCCGGGGACAGGTAGGCAGCGTTCCAGCCATCGGCGCGCTCCGCCACGATCCGCAGCGTGCGCTTTTCGCCAACGCCGCCGATCCAGATCGGCATGCGCGATTGCTGCGGTCTTGGCAGGCAGCTGGCGTCGTCAACCTGAAAATGCTTGCCCGAGAAAGTCGTCCGCTCTTCTGTGAGCATGCGGCGGATGATCTGGGCGGCTTCGTCCAGCATGTCGAGGCGCGTGCCGATATCCGGGAACGCGTAGCCGTAGGCGCTGGCTTCCCAGATGTGCCATCCGGCACCGATACCCAGCTCGAAGCGGCCGCCGGAGAGATGATCCAGCGTTGCGGCAACTTTTGCGAGCAGCGCGGGGTTGCGGTAGCCGACGTAGAACACCAGGCACCCCAGCCGCGCATGTTTCGTCTCCGCCGCCAGGGCGCCCAACGTGGCCACTGCCTCGAAGTGCGGCTCGCTGCCGCCCTTGAACGGTGCCTCGTAGAAGTGATCCCATAGCGAGATCCAGTCGACGCGCCGGTCATCCAGTTTGCGCCAGAGCGCGCGCAGGGCGTCCATCGCCATGTTCTGTTGACCCACGTGTACGCCAAGAGCGATGGGCATGCTGACTCCAGATAGGCCGCGGCCGATACGGTGTTTCGATGTGGGTCGCGAGAATACCCGAGCGTCGGTGGCGATGGAACGTGCGGGCGGCACGAGCGCAAGCGTGCCGCGGCGATGTAGCCTTCGTCAGGTGTGCGTACGTCGCCTTGTCGAGATCTAGGCGCTGGTTTCGAAAGGAGAAAGTGCGATGCTCGATCGCGTGCTGCTTGACCTGACGCGTCCCGCCTCGGAGCGGCTGGCCCGATTACTGGTAGCTCGCGGGGTGCGGGCGAACACGGTGACGGCAGAGGGCGCGGTCTGTGGCCTTGCTGCTGGCGTTGCCGTCGCGTGCGGCTGGTATGGGCTGGCGCTGCTGCTTGGTGCGCTGCGAAGCGTCGGCGATGGGCTGGATGGCGCCATCGCGCGGGCGACCCGTCCGACTGATCGCGGCGCGTTTCTGGACGCCGTCGCGGATTTTCTGTTCTACGCGGCGGTCCCGCTTGGCTTTGCTGTCGGCGTGGTTTCGGGCCTGCGCGGTGCAGGCCGACGGCCGAGGGCTGCGCAGCCTCCGACTGCCTGAAAAGGGTTTCTACTATCTCGGGGGGCTCACCGAAGGGTCGGAAACGCTGGCTTGTTTTGCCCTGATGTGCGTGTGGCCGACAGAGTTTCCGCTGCTGGCCGCGGTCTTTGGGACGTTGTGCCTGGTCACCGTCGGCGCGCGGGTGCTGTACGGCATCCGCGCGCTCGACTGACACCCGCGCTGGCGCTTAACGCACGGCGTCGGCGTGACGGCCGCCGCTGGTGGTGATGCCGCGGGTCCGACCGAAGCCGCGGGCGCGCAGCTGACGCCGCGCTTGCAGGTTGGTGTATTGGATGAGTCGCTTCAGCTGCACCGGGAATGCGATCAACGCCGGTGTGGCGATCAACGTCAGGATCGTGGCGAAGGACAATCCCCACACGATCGCCTGGGACAACGGGACCCAGAACGAAGACAGCTGGCCGCCGTAAACGATCTGCCGGGTTGCCAGGTCGATCGACAGGTTGACCGCTAGCGGCACCAGACCGAGCACCGTGGTAATGGTCGTTAGCATGATCGGCCGCAGGCGCTGAGCGCCGGTTCGGACGATGACCGACACATAGTCGAGCTCCGGGTGCTCGCGCCGCAGCTGGTTGTAGGTATCGATCAGGATGATGTTGTTGTTCACCACGATACCGGCCAGCGCCACCACGCCGACGCCGGTCAGGATGGCGCTGAACGGCGATTGCGTAACCAGCAGCCCGAGTAGCACACCTGCGGTCGACATCGCCACGGCCAGCAGGATCAGCACGGCCTGGTACAGGCTATTGAACTGCGCCACCAGCAACACGAACATCAGCAGCAAGCTGAGGAGGAACGCAGCCTGCACAAAGGCCATAGACTCGGCCTGTTCCTCATTGGCGCCGCGGAATTCGATCTTGAGTCCGGCCGGGAAGGATTCCGTCTTCACCCAGGCTTCAAGCTTGCGCACGACAGCATCGGCCAGCACACCCTCGGCTACGTTGGCGCGGATGAATTCCACTGGGATGCCGTCGATGCGCTGCAGCGTGTCGACGTTGGGGCTTGGCGCGCGGGTCACGAAATTGGAGATCGGCACCAGTCCATTTCGTGTGGCGACACGTAGATCTCCGAGCGCGCTGATACCGCGTTCGGCCTCGGGGAAGCGCACGCGAATATCGACCGCGTCGTCTGATTTGTCGGGCCGATACTCGCCGACCTTGACGCCACCGGTGACCAGCTGGACGGCAACGCCAACCAGTGACACATCGGCGCCGTATAGGGCGGCCTGGGCGCGATCGACGGTGAGCTGCCACTCGATGCCGGGCAGCGAGCGGGTGTCATCAATATCGACCACGTCCGGCAAGGTGTCCATGTAGGCCCGGACCTGGGTGATGGCGGGCTCCAGCAGATCACGGTCATAGGCCGAGAACTGAATCTGCACGGGCTTACCGACCGGCGGCCCTTGTTCCATCTTCTGCACTTCCACCTGAACGCCGGCCAACGGCGCCGTGCGCGTGCGGATTTCCTCGAAAATTTCGGCGCCCTTGCGGTCGCGCTCGTTCTCGTCGTGCAGCTCGATGAAGATGGCTCCGATGCGATCGAACCCGCTGCCGCCGCGCGACTGACTGCCGGTGAGCAGCGTCTGCGTGTTCAGTGCGGCAATGCCGTCGACCTGCAGGATCTGGTCCTCGACCTCCTTTACAAGCGTATTGATCTCGGCGGCGGACAGGTTCCCCCGAGCCTTCACGGCAACCTGCGCGAACTTCGGGTCCGGGTCGCTGAAAAAGATCATCCCCTGGCCGAATTTGCCGTAGGCCCAAAAAATGGAGACCAAGAGCGCTATGGTCAGCGTGATGGTAACCACTGCGTACCGCGACGCGAGCGCCAAGAAGCGCGCATAGGCACCCATGAAGCCGGTCATTTGAGTCGGGTCCCCTTCTTCGAGCTGGCGCAGGCGCGCCAGGTCTTTCGGTGATTGTGACCCTACCTTTCCGAACAGCGCACCCAGCACTGGTCCAAAGACCAGGCAGTAGAGCAGCGAGCCGATTAGGACCGTAAAGACCGTCACGGGCAGGTACTGCATGAATTTGCCAGATATTCCTGGCCAGAACATGAGCGGCAGGAAGGCGGCAAGGGTGGTTGCGGTGGATGCCGTTACCGGCCAGAACATGCGCTTGGCCGCCATGGCGTAGGCCGCGCGGCGATTGAAGCCCTCCGCCATCTTGCGGTCGGCGTATTCGGTCACAACGATGGCGCCGTCGACCAACATTCCGAGCCCGAGCAGCATTCCGAACATCACCATGAAGTTGAACGTGTAGCCGATCAACTGCAGGAATATCAGCGCGAACAGGAACGAGATAGGAATGCTGAGCCCGACAATGAGACCGCTGCGCAGACCCATGGCTGCGACCACGATGACCATCACGATGGCCAGCGATGACAGAATGTTGCCCTGAAGTTCAGCGACCTGATTCTCGGCGAATGGGGCCTGATCTTGTGAGTAAAACACATCGATTGCCGGCGGGATGCGCTCTCGCGAACGTTCGACCACCTGTTTTACGCGCTTGATGGTGTCGATGATGTTCGAGCCGGGGCGCTGCGTGATCGCGAGCGAGATAGCCTCACGACCGTCAACGCGCGCAAAGCCGGTGCGATCCTTGAAGGTACGGCGGACTGTGGCCACGTCCGACAGCGTGATGACGGCATCACCGGTCGCCCGGATGGGCAGGTCGAACAGGTCCTTGGCTTCTTCGATGACGCTGGGCACCTTGACGGAAAATCGACCCTGGCCGGTGTCGATGGCGCCGGCCGGAATCAGTCGGTTGTTCCGCATCAGTGTGGTGATGAGTTCCTCGGACGAAATCTGGTAGGCCTCCAGCGCGGCGGAATCGACCACAGCCTCGAGGACTTCCTCGCGTGTGCCGACCAGGCGCGCTTCGAGAACGCTCGGTATGGCCTCGATGTCGTCGCGCAGCGCGATGGCGGCGTCGTAGACGACGCGCTCTGGCGCGCCTTCGGCCACCATGTTGATCTGGATGATGGGGAAGTCTGCCGTGGTCTGCTCGCGTACCACCGGTTCTTCCGCGGTGCTGGGCAGCTTGGGACGCGCGGCATCAACCGCTTCGCGCAGGTCGATTTCGGCCTGGTCGAGATCCTGGTCGGCCTGGAATTCGACCATGAGGTTGGCGGCGCCCTCGGAGGCGTACGCGGAAAGCTCTTTTACGCCCTCGACCTTGCGCAGCTCGATCTCCATCGGCATGACCAGCAGGCGCTCGGCGTCTTCCGGCGAAATACCCTCGTGGTAGACGCTGACGATGAAGAACGGGACCTCGATGTCTGGATCGTTCGCGATTGGAATGGCGGCGCGGGCAGCAAGCCCCGCGACGACCACCATCAACAGGACCAGCAGGGTGGTGCGCGACCGCTGAATCGCGGCGTCGATGAAGGCACCCATCAGCGGGCTACCACCGGTGCCAGAGCGGTGCGCGGGGCGGCGCCGCCCTGAGGTACGCGGGGAGACGGCCGCTCGCTGTCGGGGGGCGGGGTCTCGCGCTCAGGCGCTGCTGCGGGCATGGTGTCCGACGGCTCGTAGGTCACCTCGACGATCTGTCCGGGTACTACCAGTTCCTGACCGACCGTAATCACGGTTGCGACCTCGGGCAGCCCGGTGACCCAGACGCCGTCAACATCATCGCGAATGACGTCTACGCGGTGATACTCGACTGTGTTGCCGGTGCCAACGGTGCGAACGCCGATATGGCCCGCGTCGTCAAGCGAGAACACGGCCGGGCTGACCTTTTGCGCCAGAACGGTCTCGGTAACGACGCGGATTTGAGTGGTGATGCCCGAGCGCAGCGTGAAGTCGGCGTTCGGGACCTCAACTTCAATGGGGTAGGTGCGCGTGGCGGCGTCGCTCTGCTGGCCGATGAACCGGACGGTGCCGGTCACGACCTGTCCGTCCTGAAGTACGCCCTCGGCGGGACCGCCGACGGTGAGCCGCGGCACGTCGCGCTCCGATACCTGGCCCACCAGCATCATGGGATTCATATCCACCAGCGCGACGCAGGCGGTGCCGGGGGTGACGTAGTCGCCCAGTTCCACCTGTACGTCTTCCACCAGCGCGGGGAAGGGGGCGCGGATGGTGGTGCGCTCGACGTCGAGCGTTCGCCGCGTAACCTGCGCTTCGGCGGCGGCGACGCGGGCCTTTGCCTGAGCCACGCTGGACTCGGAGAGCAGTGCTCGCTCGCGCAGCTGCAGGCTGCCGTTGTAGTCGATGCGCGCCTGGTTCAGCGCCTCGGTAGCCTCGGCCAGGCTGGCGGTGCGGTCGTCATCCGCAATGCGGCACAGCACGTCGCCGGTGTTCACGCGATCGCCCTTTTCCACCGGGCGCTCGATGATGCGGCCGACAGTTTCGGTTTTGACGATCAGCGAGCGCTTGTTCTCGGTGCGCCCCCGAAGCGTCACCTCGCGGGACTGCAGGGTGGCGTTCATAACGCGTGCCCGAACATGAACGGGCGCAGCGTCTTGCTCCGCGGCCGCCCGCGTATCGTTGGCTTCAGCAAGCGTGGGGTGATCTGGCGCAGGCTCGGCACCGAACTGCCCGGACAGCATCCAGAGCCCGATGACGATGGCGATACCTGTGGCGTAAAGATAAGGCTTGCGCATGTTGGTCCTGTGGGAGGCGGCGTTACTAAAGGTAACAAATCTGGTCCTACCAAGCCACGCACGTTAGCTAGGGGATTGTCACCATGTCGTGAAAAAACAAGGGCCCGTGAGCGAGCGGCATCGGATTTGTGCGTTACAGCACGCGATGACCGCTGGGTTCGGCGTAACCTCGGCAGTTTAGTCGCGCTCGCGCGGCTCGCTTGAAACCGCTTGTTTTGAAGACTTGCCTGAAACGGCTGATTTTGAAGAGTTGGATCGCGCTGCTCGGACTGGGCCTCCCGAGCTGACGAGTTCCTGGCGGACGGGCGTCAAGGCCCGCCCGCTTTCAGGCGTCAGTTCCGTCGGGAGGCGAGCCTCAGGCGCCGGCGCTGGGTCGCGCGGCCATGCGGTCAAACCACGATTTAACGTTAGTGAAGTTCGAGTTCAGCGGCTGACCGACGGCGTTACCGAAGGCGAGGAAGCAGTACAGCAGAATGTCGGCTAGGGTCAGACGGTCGCCGCAGATGAAGGTCTTGCCGCCTAGTTGTCCGTTCAGCCACTCGCTGCGGTCCTGGGCAATCCGCTTCAGGCCGGCGGCTGCTTCGGGCACCGTGATGATCCGATCCTTGAAGATGGGCAGACCTTCAGAGAAGCGAAAACCGTTCGCCAGCGGTTCGCAGATGTTGAGATCCACGCGGCGCGTCCACATGCGCGTTTCGGCCCGCTCTTCGGGTGTGCGGCCGATCAGCGAGTCGCCGGGATATTTTTCGTCCAGGTATTCGCAAATGGCGGTGATTTCGGCGAGGTAGCCGCCGTCGTCCAGCAGCAGGCAGGGCGACTGTCCGGCCGGATTCTTGGCCAGAAAGTCGGGTCGGCGGTTCTCGCCGCCCATCAGGTCGATGTTCTCCTGCTCCAGCGTGATA
>CAZVMA010000050.1:0-1967 GCA_964628545.1 uncultured Pseudomonadales bacterium
ACAATGAGCCCCAACAACAAGAAGGGCCTGGAACCACGCACCCGATGACCGGTACGACGGGTCACGTGCAGCGATCGATACAGCCCCAGGATGAACGAAGGTTAATTGGCAACCCGAACGATGGCAAGGCAGCGCGGCACGCCGCGACGGCAGTCAGCGTCCGCAGTCAACCTCTACCGGGCATGACGGCAGCGACGGGGCTCCGGCGCAGACGACGTCCTGCGCGTTCGAAAGGATCTTCCAAGCTGCCGAACAGCCCGGCAAGCTCTGCGTCATGCCGCGTCGTCCCGATTCCAGGCCCAAGCCGCCCACTCGGCCCTCCAAGCAGAGATCCCGAGCGCCGGAGGGCAGAAGACCATCCCGCACTCGATCGCAGAGCGCGCGCGCGGGCTCGAACAGTGGAGGGCGTGCCGGAGTAAGCGACGCGCGACAGCTTCGCTGGCTAGTCGCGTGCGTCCGCGCGTTTCGCCGACTACCCGGAGAGATCCGCGTGGTGTCGGTGATCATCGCCGTGCTGTTCGCCGGGGCTGCGGGCAACTGGCTTTATCAGGTTTCGCGCAAACCGACCGAACTGTTCTTTCCCGTCAGCGGCGCCTTGCACAAACTGCCGGCGGACACCTGGCGCGCATACGGCGATCTGTTCGAGCGCCACTCCACGGAAACCATCACCGCCGAATTTCTGGCCGCGTTGGCGCAGATCGAAGCCTCGGGCAATCCAGTGGCGCGGACCTACTGGCGTTTTTCGCTGACGCCCAATCTGTTCGAGATCTGGCGCCCGGCGTCGAGCGCCGTCGGCATGTATCAGATCACCGACGGCACGTTCGACATCGCGCGACAGTTCTGCATTCGCAACCATCGCGTCGCGCGCACCGGGCCCTGGCACGATCTCGACAGCTGCTGGTTCAACGCGCTGTACGCACGGGTGCTGCCCGGGGACGCCATCGAGATGACCGCAGCACTGCTCGACCATCAGGTGCGCACGATCGTGACGCGCGCGCGCCTCGGCGCCGTGGGCCTGCGCGCACGGCAGCATCTGGCGGCCATCATCCATCTGTGCGGGGCCGGTGCCGCCGCCCGCTATGCCGCGGCCGGTCTGCGTTTCCGTAACGGGCAACGCTGCGGCGATCATGACCCCGCCGGGTATCTGCAGCGTCTGGACCGAACGCAGGCCGTGTTCCGCAGTCTTCGCCGCGAGTGATCGGCACCGACCCGGCGAAACCGGAAAGTCAGTAGTGCGGTGGCGGCGGTTCGGGTACCGGCTCCGACGGATCGAGTGCAGCGGCAAGGGCGCTTTCCAGCTGGCGTGTTAGCCCCTGCAGGCGCAGCTCCAGCTGATCCATGCGCAGCTGCTGGGCGACCAGCGCGTCGTTCAGCTGCTGCAGCATGTCATCCTGAAAGGCGGCGCGTATTTCCAGGGCCACCAAACGTTCATCCATAGCGCTTCCTGCACCGCTGGCGGGCGCACGAGCACCCGGGTCCGGCCGGCCATCGTGACCTCATAGCATCAACGACAACCGCCGCCGACATTCTAGCGCCCTGCAGCGATCGAACGAATCCGCTTGCCCTGTTCAGGTACTGGATGGAAGCGGACAATCGGGGCGCACGGAGGGACACCATGGAATACGTCACGCTCGGGCGAACGGGATTGCGGGTCAGCCGGGTCGGTCTTGGCTGCGGTGGCCACAGCCGGCTCGGCCTCGCGACCGGCGGCGATGCGACCAGCGCCCGACGGGTCATCGACGCCGCGCTGGATCTCGGCATCAACTTCATCGACACGGCCCGCGTCTACGGCACCGAGAATGTCGTGGGTGAAGCGCTGCAGGGCCGGCGCGACCGGGTGATCCTGTCCACCAAGGCGAGCCCGGGCTGGGGCGACGATCGAGTGACACCCGACGCTCTGATCGAAAGTCTGAATACCAGTCTGCGGCGCCTGCGCACCGACTGCATCGATGTGTTCCACCTGCACG
>CAZVMA010000050.1:1977-7904 GCA_964628545.1 uncultured Pseudomonadales bacterium
CTACTGTGTCGAGACGCTGCTGCCGGCTCTGAAGAGCGCGCGCACCGCCGGCAAGGTCCGCTTCTTCGGAATCACCGAGCGCTTCGCTGACGACCCTGCACACGCGATGTTGACCCGCGCTGCTGACCACGGTCAGTTCGACGTGGCGATGATCGGCTTCAATCTGCTGAATCCGTCCGCCCGGACCCGCGTGCTGGCCAGTACCCAAGCCAACGCCGTGGGCACGCTGATCATGTTCGCTGTCCGGCGCGCGCTGACCCACCCGGATCTGGCGCGCGAGCGACTCGCCCCGCTGTTCGAAACGGGCCGCATCGACGCCTCGGCGGTGGATCCAGCGCAGCCGCTGGTCTTCCTGACCGACGATCCCGCCGTCGGCTCGCTCACCGAGGCGGCCTATCGGTTCTGCCGACACGAACCGGGTGTCGATGTCGTGCTGACCGGCACCGGCAGCGTCAGCCATTTGGCCGACAACGTGAGCGCCCTGCTGGCGCCGCCCCTGTCGGCGACCGTAACGCAGCGCTTGAACCGCGCCTTCGGGCATCTTGATTCGCTGTCGGGCGACTAAGCTGGGGGAGGAGATCGACGTCAGGTCGCGCGGGTCCCGCACACTTTTTGGCGCTCTTGTCGCGACCTTGCGCTTCCTTTCGCGCCCTTTTCGCACCCTTTTCGCACCCTTTTCGCACCCTTTTCGCACCCTTTTCGCACACCTTGCGCGAGCCTTTTCGCTAGCCTTGCCACCGCGGCCCGACGTGCCGGACTATGTCGACCCGCGGCCGCAAGACGGCCAGCACTTGCCATCTACCGGAGCGCAACATGACGCCGCCGCCCGCGCCTAGCCCCGAAGGCCCCGACGCCTCGCTTCGCGAACAGCCCGTCGCGCCGGACACGGTGGGGCTGCTGGAGGGGCTCAGCACCACCCGCGCCATTCGCCGCTATCGCGACGAGCCCATCCCAGCATCTGCCTTGCGCGACATGCTGTTTGCGGCCACGCGCGCTCCGAGCGGCTCGAACCGCCAGCCGTTCCGTTTTGTCGTGCTAACAGACAGTCCCACGGCCGTCGCGGCCAAGGCGCTGATCGGCCAAGCGGCGCGGACGCTCTGGGCGGCCAAGAAGTCCAATGATCAATACGAGCGCGGTTCGGGCGCCGACCCGAATTCACCAAAGTCGCGCATGGCGCGCACCATGCAAGGGTACGTGGATCACTTCGAATCCGTGCCCTGCCTGATCCTGCCGTGTCTGGTGCGCTACCGAGCGCCCAACCCAGCCGAGGGGGCCTCGGTGTACCCCGCCGTGCAGAACCTGCTGCTGGCCGCGCGCGCGCTCGGCTACGGCGGCGTGATCACCGGCTTCCACGGGGCCGTCGACGCAGAGCTGAAAACCCTGCTCGGCATTCCACCCGAGGTCTTCATCAGCTGCACGGTGACGCTCGGCAAGCCTGCGGGGCGCCACGGACCGGTGCGACGTCGACCAATGAGTGAACTGATCTTCGCCGATGCCTGGGGCACCGCACCCGACTGGGCGGTCGACCCGCCGGGCACTCGCTACACCAGCGCGGGGCCGCCGAAGGCGCCTCCGGCCTGAACTCGGCGGGGCTTCGGTCGCGTTACAGCAATCGCTCGATATCTGCGGCAATGGCCTCGGGCTTGTCCATGCTGCCGTAGCGCTTCACCGTGCGCCCGCTGCGGTCAACCAGGAATTTGGTGAAATTCCACTTCACGGCCTCGCTGCCGAGCAGCCCCGGCGCCTCGCGCTTCAGATCGGCAAACAGCGGATGCGCGGCGGGTCCGTTCACATCCACCTTGGCGAACAGCGGAAACGACACATCGTAGGTGGTTGAGCAAAAGCTCTGGATCTCGGCCTCGGAACCTGGCTCCTGGTGTCCGAACTGGTTGCAGGGAAAACCAAGCACCACCAAACCCCGGTCGGCAAAGCGCCGCCACAAGCTCTCGAGGCCCGTGTACTGGGGCGTGAAGCCGCAGCGGCTGGCAACGTTGACGATGAGCAGGACCTTGCCGGCATACTCGGCAAGCGCGTGTTCGGCGCCGTCAATGGTTCGGGCAGTGTGGTCGAGCACGGCCATGGCGATGGTCCTGCAGTAATGGCGGGAGCGAAAGCCTAGCGACGGCCTGTTGACCAGCACGTGAAAGGGGCGGCAATCTGCCCGTAAAGGAGCAGATGCCCATGTACCCAAACGCTTCCGCACGCGCGCACCCGGACCGCCCCTGCATTGTCATGGCCACATCCGGCGAGGTGATCAGCTACGGCGAACTGGACCGCCGCGCGAATCGACTCGCCCATCTGCTGCGCAGGCACGGTCTGAAGCGGCTGGACCACATCTCCATCTTCATGGAGAACCACAGTCGCTACATCGAGTGCTGCTCGGCGGCGGAACGCGCCGGGCTGTACTACACGTGCATCAACTCGTTCCTCACCGATGAGGAAGTGGCGTACATCATCCAGAACTCGGAATCGCGCGTGCTGGTCACGTCGGCCGCCAAGCGCGACGTTGCGCTGCGCGCGGCGGCGACCTGCCCCGGGCTTGAGTTATGCCTGATCGTTGACGCGTCCACCGCAGATGGCCTCATCAATCTCGACTCCGCGACGGCCGACTGCCCGGACACGCCGATCGCCGACGAGCAGCTGGGCATGGCCATGCTGTATTCGTCGGGCACGACTGGCCGCCCGAAGGGCATCCTGCGTCCGCTGCCTGATCAACACCCCGACGCGAAGACGCCCCTGTACGCCTTCCTGGACGATCTTTGGCAATACCGGGACGGTATGGTCTACCTGTCCCCCGCGCCGCTTTATCACTCGGCGCCGCAGGCCGCAGTGAATCTGACACTGCGCAACGGGGGTACCGCGATCATCATGGAAAAGTTCGATCCAGAGCAGTATCTGGCGCTGGTCGAACGCTATCGGGTGACGCACAGCCAGCTGGTGCCCACCATGTTCTCGCGCATGCTGAAGCTGCCGGTGGAGGTGCGCGAAAAGTACGATATGCGGTCGCTCGAGATCGCCATTCACGCGGCAGCGCCGTGTCCGGCGCCGGTGAAAGAGCAGATGATCGACTGGTGGGGGCCGATCATCCATGAATACTATGGCGCGACCGAAGGGCTTGGGTTCACCGCCTGCAACAGCGCGGAATGGCTCGCGCACCGCGGTACCGTGGGGCGGGTGATTCTGGGCGTCATGCACATCCTGGACGACGAGATGCGCCCATGCCCCACGGGCACACCCGGCACCGTGTGGTTCGAAACGGCCACGCCGTTCGAGTACTTCAACGACCCAACGAAGACCCGCGACGCGCGCTCGCCGGACGGTCGCCTCAGCACCGTGGGCGACGTCGGCTACGTGGATGCAGACGGCTACCTGTACCTGACCGACCGCGCCACGTTCATGATCATCTCGGGCGGCGTGAACATTTATCCGCAGGAATGCGAGAACCTGCTGATCACCCACCCGAAAGTGGCGGACGCGGCCGTGTTCGGTGTTCCCAACGCCGACCTTGGCGAGGAAGTGAAAGCCGTCGTGCAGCTGATGCCCGGCATCGCGCCCTCGGACGCCGTGACCGCTGAACTATTGGCATTCTGCAGCGCGCACCTGTCGCGACAGAAAGTACCGCGCTCGATCGACTACGAGGCTGAGCTGCCGCGTTTGCCCACCGGAAAGCTGTACAAGCGACTGCTGCGCGACCGCTACTGGGGTGACCGGTCCACCCGCATCGTCTGAGCTTGAGTCGTCTGAGCTGGCGCCTTCTGAACTCGCGCCGTCTGAGCTGGCGCCACCACCAGGCCCGTCTCGGGCGTGATGCGCATGTGCGTCAGCGTCTTGTCGGCGTGCCGCATGCGCCATGACAGCAGCGCCTGCGCTTCCCGTGCCAATACGGTGCCGTAGGCTGGGTCGCGCGCCCGGTCGCAGCACTCATCCGGGTCGGACTGCAGATCGAACAGCAGGGGCGGCAGCGCCGTGAAGTGCACGTACTTGTGGTGGGCCGTGCGCCGGACGTTCAACGTGCACTCGTCCATGTGCAGACCAAAGGCCTGTTCGGCATCGCCGGTGACCGGGTCGCGGAAGTCGTACTCCCAATGCACCGCGTCGCGCCAGCCGCCCGGTGCGCGCCCGGTGCGCACCAGCGGCAGCAGCGAGTGGCCGTCGCACTGACGCGGTGGCGCACGACCGATCCACTCAAGCACGGTCGGCATCAGATCCACGTGCTCGGTGAACGCGCGCACCAGCTGCCCGCGCGCCGAGTCGGACTGCTGATCCGGGTCGCGAATCCACAGCGGTACATGATAGGACTGATCGAAGTACCCGGCCTTGCCCAGCATCCAGTGATCGCCCATCTGTTCACCGTGATCCGAGGTCAGCACGATCAGCGTACGATCCCAGTCACCGCTCGCGCGCAGTGCTTCGAACAGACGCGCCAGATTGTCGTCGACCTCGTTCATCAAGCCGTAGTAGCTGGCCTGCAGCAGCTTGAGCCGCGCGGTATCCGACGGTGCGGCATTGCGTCGGCCCGCCAGAAACCAGGCGAGCCACGGATGCTGTGCCCCTTCCTCGGCCACAGACGCGGCACGCCGGTATCCGGGCAGCGCGTGCGGGTGGTACTGCGTGTTGTAGGGCACCGGCGCAATCCACGGCGGATGCGGCCGCACCAGCGACAGGTGCGCCATCCATCCCGGCCGGGGCGGGCTGATCGTCTGTTCGCGCAGCCAGTCGATCAGGGTGTCCACCATAAAGCGCGTGTCGGAGTGCTCGGCCGCAAACCGCAGCGGCCGCGGCTGCCCGAGTTGATCCCAGCGCGTATCGTTGTCGCGCTCCAGAAAGGTGAACTGCGCGTCCACTGGCAGGTTCGTGTAGCCCTGCGCTGCCAGCCAGTCGCGCCAGGGCGTGCAGTCGGTGCCCATGGGCAACACCGGATCCATACCCGGCAGTGGACCCTCGTCGGTGCGCAGCCACGGATGCTCCGGGTCCACATCGCGCGGGTCGCGGGCGGTATGCGTATAGCCGAACAGCGCCGGCGCATAGCCGAGGGCCCGCGCTTCCAGCGCCCAGTTGGTGAAGCGGCGATCAAGCGGCGTCCCGTTGGTGCCGCAGCGGTGGTTCAGCAGGTACATGCCCGTGTGAATCGACGCCCGGCTGGGCGCGCACGGGACCGCGTTCGCGTAGTGAGCAGCGAACTGAACCGATTCCGCCGCGAACGCCTCGAGGTGCGGGGTCTGCACCACCGGATGCCCCAGACGGGCGAGGCAGTCGCCCCGCCACTGATCGACGGTAATGAAGAGCACGTTGCGCATGACTTGGCTGACGGCTCGGCGCTCGGCTCTCTTCGTCGGTTGGTCTGTCAGCCTCAGGCGGCTCGGGCCGCGGCGGTAGACGCTACGGCGGTAGACGCCACGGCGGGTGCGGCGGACGCGGCGGGCGGATTGCTGAAGACGAGCGCACCATCCTCCAGTGCCGCATGGCGAATCATGCGCTTGTCCTGCGCGTAGTCCTGCGTGTTGCGCCACGGGCCTCGGTCACCCTGTTTCGGAAACAGGTGCATGACGCGCTGCATGTACCCCGCCGAGAAATCGTCGATCCAGGGCCGCGCCACCATGCCTGCGTCCTCGCCGCGCAGTTTCGGGGTACACACCCGGGTGCGCGTCTTCTGCATGTGATTCAACAGCCGGCACGTGTACTCAGCTGTCAGATCCGCGCGCAGGGTCCAAGAGGCGTTGATGTAGCCGAAGGTCTGGACCAGATTCGGTACGTCGGAATACATCATGCGCTTGTAGGACCAGGTGTCGGCGAAGTCGATACGACGACCGTCAACCTCGAACTGCACGCCGCTCATCACCGACATTTCCAGCCCGGTTGCGGTGACGATGATATCGGCCTCGAGCTCGCGTCCGGATTTCAGGCGCAGGCCCCCCGGGGTGAAGCAT
>CAZVMA010000050.1:7914-12021 GCA_964628545.1 uncultured Pseudomonadales bacterium
CGAATGGCCTTGAACAGATCGCCGTTCGGCAACAGGCACATGCGCTGATCCCACGGGTTGTAGCGCGGGGTGAAGTGCGTGTCGACGTCGTATTCCGGCCCCAGCTGGGCGCGGACGCCGGCCAGCAGCTGCTTCTTCACAAAGGCGGGGGCAACCCGGGTGCGGCCGTAGAAATAGCGCTGCAGCTGCGTGTTTTTAAAGCGGGTCAGCGCATAGGCCCACTTCTCCGGCAGGAACCGGCGCAGGGTATTGGCAACCGCGTCTTCGTCCGGGCGCGACACCACGTAGGTCGGCGAGCGCTGAACCATGGTGACATGCGCGCCGTTCAGCGCCATGGCCGGCACCAGCGTCATCGCGGTGGCGCCGCTGCCGATCACCACCACGCGCTTGCCCGCGTAATCAAGATCCTCTGGCCAGAACTGCGGATGCAGGATTTGGCCGCTGAATGTCTCCTGGCCGGCAAATTCGGGTGCGTGGCCGCGATCGTAGCGATAGTAGCCGCCGCACATCAGCAGCATGCCGCAGGACAGGGCAACACGATCACCCGAGCCGATGCGCTCGACATCCAGCGTCCAGCGGGCGTCAGTCGAGGACCAGGCCGCCGAGAGCAGCCGATGACCGAAGCGGATGTGCGGGACGATGCCGGACTCTTCGGCGGTCTCGCGCACGTACTTGCGGATCGAGGGCCCGTCCGCGATCGCTTTAGCCTCGCGCCACGGTTTGAAGCTGTAGCCCAGAGTGTGCATGTCGCTGTCAGAGCGAATGCCCGGATACCGGAACAGGTCCCACGTGCCGCCGATGGCCTCGCGCCCCTCCAGAATCGCGTAGCTGCGGCCCGGGCACTTGTCCTGCAGGTGACGAGCGGTACCGATGCCGGAAATACCGGCACCCACGATGATGGCGTCGAAATGATCCATGTACTGACTCCCGGGTAGGCGCATGGCCAGGCAACGCCCGGCGGCTTGTTGCCGACATCATATCCGACGGACAGACCGAGGGGCAGGCCGAGGGCCAGACTGAGGGTTAGGGACGGGGCGCAGGATTGTCGCCGGCTGCCGCATTCGCTAACGTGCCCGCCGGCTCGCGTCCGCCCCCCTAAGCCGTCCGGATCCTGCTGATGAGTGATCACGAAAAAATGTCCTGCGCCGAATTTCTGGCGCTGGATCACCCCTTCGACACCCAGCGCTGGCAGCTGGCTTTGACCGAGCGAATGAGCGGCGGCCGCGGCTCGCTGTTCGGTGGCGTGGGTCTGGCGGCCGGCATCGTCGCGCTGGAGCGCGCCACCGGCAAACCGGTGATCTGGGCCACCGGCCAGTATCTGTCGCTGACGCGCCTCGGCGAGCGGCTTGATCTCGAGGTGATCCTGCCCGCCCTCGGCCGAAACGTGGTGCAGGGGCGCGTGGTGGGGCATGTCGGAGATCGCGAGGTGATCACTGTGCTCGGTGCAGCAGGTTCACGGCCGTCGACCGCGGCCGGTCGCTGGCCGCAATGCCCGGACGCACCGCCACCCGAGGCCTGCCCGCTGGTACCTGATCGACACGAGGGCACGGGCAGCGTGCACGAGTTCATCGAGCTGCGCCTTGCACGCGGCATGTTCGGCTTCTCCGGCTTCGGTACGCCCGCCGCCGACGGCACATCGCTGCTGTGGGTGCGCATGCCGAAGGTTCGTCACGATGCAGGCGCGCTGGCGATCATCGCCGACTACATGCCTTCGGTGCTCGGCAGCGCCATGGGGCGCGTCATGCACTGCACCAGCCTCGATAACACCATCCGCTTCGCCCGGCAGCCGGACGCCGCCAGCGCGTCCGGCTGGGTGCTGTGCGACAACCGCATGGAGTTCGTTGGCGATGGTTTCGGACACGGCAGCGTGCATCTCTGGAACGAGCACGGCGCGCTGCTGGCGACCGCAAGCCAGTCGATGATCGTGCGGGTACCGGAGGCCTAGCGTCGCTACAGGCTTCGCGCGGCCTCGCGCAGCTGCTCCCGAAACGCCGGCGCCGCCACTTCGATCAGCGCCTCCACCCGCGCGCGCAGCGGCGCGTGGCGCAGGTCCGCAACCCCGAACTCGGTCACCACCAGGTCCACGTCCGTGCGCAGGGCGGTGACCATCTCCACGCGCGGCACGATGCGCGAGACCGCCCCGCCGCGCGCAGTCGCGTTCATCGCCACGATCGAGCGCCCGCCCGGTGATGCCTTTGCGGCGCGCATGAAATCCACCGAACCGCCGGTGCCAGAGATCTGTCGGCCGCCGGCCATCTCGGCATTCACCTGCCCGTACAGATCCACCTCTACCGCCGAGTTGATGGAGACGAAATTCGGAATCTGGCGGATGACGCTGAATTCATGTGTGTGGTCGGCGCCACGAAAGGCGACCGCCGGCGCGTCCGCCAGCCACTCATGCAGGGCGCGCGAGCCCAGCGCCATGCCGGTGACGTGCAGGCCGGTGTCGACGGGCTTCAGGCGCCCCGTGATGTTGCCGTTGCGGATCAACCGCATGCCACCGTCGTCGATCAGGCCGCCGTGCATGCCGAGGTCTGTGCGCCCATCGAGTCGCGCCAGAATGGCGGCAGGAATGCCGCCGATGCCGGTCTGGATGCAGTCGCCGTCGCGAATCAGGGCTGCGACATGCGCGCCAATCGCCTCGGCCGCGGCGTCGATCACGGGCGGCGTCGGTTCGTGCAGCGGCCGGGCACTCTCGAACAGGCAATCGATCCGATCTTCGGCGATCACCGGGCAGCCGGCCGGCGCAACGATCGACGTGTTCAACTCCGCGATCACCGTTGTCGCGCGCGCCAGCGCGGCGGCCAGGAAATCGACGTTCGGTCCCGCACGCAGCTGGCCATCGGCGCCGCGCGCCACCTGCAGCAGCAGCACATCGCCCTCGGCCCGCACGTAGTCGAACACGCTGCGCATGTGCATCGGCAGAAACTCGAGACGATCGGCCGCGGCGCCGCGCAGATCCGGCGTCATAAAAAAGGTGGTCATGCGCGCGGTGGGACTGAAGGCCGTGAAGTCGCAGCGATTGAAACCCGCAAGCGGAAAGTGGATGAAGCGCAGATGGTCCGGCAGGGGTGCCGTGCGCAGGGCGTCAAGCAGTGCCGTAGGTTCGTTGCTGCTGCCCGCGACGAAGATGCGCTGGCCGGCCTGCAGCAGGGTATGGGGCGCGGTCATGGATGCTCCCGGGTTCAGGGTCGGACCAGATTCTAGGCGTAATCCGCGGCCCGCGCCTCGCGGGGATGCTTCAGATCCCGCGAACCGCGATACTGATCAGGCCTCCATCGCGCAGGCTCGCCCGTGTCCACCGCTACCGCCACCACGAACTTCACCCCCGGGGTGGCCGCCTGGTTCAACGAAAGCTTCGACGCGCCGACCGAGGTGCAGGCGGCCGCGTGGCCGGTGATCGCGCGCGGCGCCCACGTGCTGGTCACCGCGCCCACCGGCAGCGGCAAAACGCTGACCGCGTTCCTGTGGGCACTGGATCGGTTCGCGGCGGGTGATCTGGAAACGGGCGCAACGCGGGTGCTCTACATCTCGCCGCTGAAGGCGCTGAACACCGATATCCGCTCCAATCTGGACGTGCCGCTGGCCGCGTTGGCGGCCCGGGGTGCGCTGCCGCCGCTTCGCGCCGAGACGCGCTCCGGCGACACCCCACCCGCGACCCGCGCACGGCTGCTGCGGAAACCGCCGGAAATCCTGATCACCACGCCCGAGAGCCTGCTGCTGATGCTGTCCTCAGAGCGCGGCCGGTTCGCGCTGGCCACGGTGCGCACGGTGATTCTGGACGAGGTGCACGCGCTGGTCGGAGACCGCCGCGGCACCGTGCTGCTGGCGGCGCTCGAGCGCCTGGTGCGACTGGCGGGGGACGTTCAGCGCATCGCCCTGTCCGCCACCGTGCGACCGCTTGAGGCCGTGGCGCGGTATGTCGCGGGCATGCATTCAGACCCGCAGCCCAACCAGGGGCACGCGCCGCGCCCGATCGAAATCATCAACGTCACCAGCCGCAAAGAGATCACGCTTGCGGTTCGGTGCCCGCCGGCCACCCTGAGCGCGGCAGAACAGGGCCGCACGCTCTGGGAGCCGCTCGCCGACGATCTGCGCGCACGAATC
>CAZVMA010000051.1:0-11870 GCA_964628545.1 uncultured Pseudomonadales bacterium
GCGGCGAATGCGTCGATCGTGTGGGCGAACGTGTCGAACGTGCAGGCGGTGTCGGGTGGCACGTTTGCGGGTGTGGCGATACTGGGCACGGCCAATCCAGACCTGATCGACCTCAGTGCAGCGACGCTGACCAACATTGCCCGCATCGACGGCGGTGCGGGCGTCGATACGCTGCTGGGTTCATCCGGCGCGGATGCGCTGTATGGCGGCGCGGGTCGCGACGTGCAGACGGGTGGCGCGGGCGCGGACCGGTTCGTGTTGTCGCTGACGACGGATAGCCGGGCGGCGAGCGGTATCGACGAGATCACGGATTTTGTGGTGGGCGCGGACAAGCTGGACCTGTCGCTGATCGATGCATCGACGATCGTGGCGGGCAATCAGGCGTTCACGTTCATTGGGCAGTCTGCGTATACGGGGGTTGCCGGGCAGCTGCGCATCGACACGGGCACGGCGGGCTACACGCGCGTGCTGGGCGACGTGAACGGCGATCGTGTCGACGACTTCGAGGTGCGCCTGCTGTGGGCTGATCCGCAGACGCCCATCATCCCCGCGGCGACGGATGTGGTGCTCTAAAGCCACCTGACCGGCAAGACCGGCGCGGCATGCTATCGAGACATGCCCAAAAGTGATTGGCACCCCGGGCCGGGTGGCGGCACACTTCCGGCCGGGGGGAATTCGTTCGCATGTCCAGTCCGCTGCGGCGCCTGCTGCCGTACTACCACCGCTACAAGCTGCCGTTCTGGGGCGGGGCCTCGATGCTCCTGTTTGCCCGTGCCCTGGAAGCGGTCATCCCGCTCTGCCTGAAGTACAGCGTTGACGCCATCGATCAGGCGGCGCCGCGCATCGCCGCCGGCGAGCTCTTGTGGCAGGACGTGCGCGCCGTGCTGGTCTGGCCCGTGCTGGCCATCGCGGCCTGTGTGGTGATACGCGTGCTCACCATGGCCAACGCGCGGCGTATCATTCGGCGCATCGCCGTCTACGTCGCCTATGACCTGCGCAAGCGGGTCTACGGTCACCTGCAGGCGCAGGGCCCCGGGTTCTTTGCTCGACATCCCACGGGCGATCTGATGGCGCGCGCCATCAACGATATCGGTCTGGTTCGGGAACTGGTTGGCTCCGGCACCAGGACCATACTGGTCAACATCTGTATTGCGCTGGCCGGCATCGTATCCATGGTGCTGCTCGCACCCGTGCTTGCGGCATACCTGCTGTTGCCGTTGATTCCGGTGGGTATCGTGGGCTGGTTTGCCGCCCGGCGCGTGTTCGAGCGCTCCATGGCGGTGCAGGACGGGTTCGCCGAGCTATCGGAGCAGGTGCAGGGCAACCTGCACGGCATTCGCACCATCCAGGCGCTGGTGCAGGAAGACAACGAGGTGCGGCGGTTCGATGCCGTCAGCGACGAGTACGTCGCGCGGTTTCTTGCACTGGTGCGGCTCAATTCGTTCATCAGCGCGGTGATGCCCTGGCTGGCCGCATTTTCCACCCTGATTATCATCGGCGTCGGCGGCACGCTGGTGCGCGATGGTGCATTGTCTGTCGGCACGTTTGCGGCGTTTTTCGCCTACATCGGCATGGTGCTGGGGCCGGTGCGCGAGCTGGGTCAGATGGTGACCTTGTGGCAGCGCGGCGCGTCCGGGACGCAGCGGCTGTACGAGATTCTGGATGCCGTGCCCGAGGTGCAGGATGCGTCGGACACGGTGGGCCAGTCGGTCACACTGCGCGGCGCCATGACCCTGAACGACCTGACCTATCGACATCCGGGCGCGCCGCGTCCCGCGCTTGCGGGCGTGTCGCTCGACATCGCGGCGGGCGAAACGATCGCTATCCTCGGCCGTGTGGGCTGCGGCAAGACCACCCTGCTCAACACCCTGGTGCGGCTCATCGATCCCCCTCCCGGCACCGTTCGCTTTGACGGCTACGACGTGCGCACGCTGCCGCTTGCCGCACTGCGACGGCAGGTGGTGCTGGTGCCGCAGGATCCATTCCTGTTCGCCGAAATGCTGCGGCACAACCTGAGTTACGACGACCCGGATCGACCCGACGACGCCATCTGGTCGGTGGTCGACGATGTCGATCTGGCGACTACCGTTCGGACGCTTGAGCAAGCCCTGGATACGCCCGTGGGCGAACGTGGTGTGACCCTGTCGGGCGGCCAGAAACAGCGCAGCGCCCTGGCGCGCGGTTTGATTCAGGACGCGCCGGTGCTGGTGCTGGACGATTGTCTGAGCGCGGTGGATACCCGCACGGAAGAACATATTCTCGAGCGCTTGTTTGCGGTTCGGGCGGGTCGCACCACGCTGTTGGTAACCAATCGGGTGTCTACAGCCCGCCACGCCGATCGGATCGTGGTGCTGGAAGAAGGGCGGGTCACCCAGTTCGGCACCCACGCCGAACTCCTGCGCCAGCCCGGCTGGTACGCGCATCTGGCGGCTGCCCAGCGGCTGCCCGAGGCGGCAGACTCACGCCTGCCGGACACTACCGCGCAGCTGACGCCGGACGGCGGGGCTGTACGCGACGCGGGGCAGCCCGCATGAGCGGCGCACCCACCAGCCAAACCACTGCATCCGGCGCCGCCGCTGCGCGGGATTATGGCGTGTTCGATGCCGACATTGCTGGCCGCTCGCTCGACCTTGCGCTGCTCGGGCGCCTGTTCAGCTGGCTGCGTCCCCATCGCCGCGTGCTGCTGATCAGCGGTGTTCTGGTGGTGTTCGCGTCGGTTCTGGCGATCGCCATGCCGGTACTGGTTTCCCGCGTCGTCATTGATGGATTGCTGGCTAGCAGTCAGCCGGTCGCGCTGCCTGATCTGGGCCTGACCGCGCTCTCCGGTGCACTGGGCGGCGCGCTCGGCGTTGGGCCCATTGTTGCCGCTTGCGGCCTGTACCTGCTGCTGTCGTCGCTGCAGGTGGCGTCGGCGCACTACCACCGCGTGACGCTGGCGCGGGGCATGCTGGGCGCGCTGCGCGATCTGCGCCACGATCTGTTCCAGCATCTGGAGACCCGACCGGCGTCGTTCTACGACCGCGTCGCCGTCGGCCGGGTGATGACGCGGGTGACCAACGATGTCGAACAGCTGTTCCAGCTGCTGTCCGGCTTTGGCGTGCTGCTCGGTGAGTTCGCGCCGTTCATCGTGGCTCTGATGCTCATGCTCTCGATCAGCGCCGAGCTGACCGGCGTACTGCTGCTGGCCCTGCCGATCGTGGCCGTCGGCACCTGGTTCTATCGCCGCGCCACTCGGCGGGTGTATCGCGACATCCGGCAGAGCGTGTCGAACATGAACCAGAACCTGGCGGAAAACATCTCCGGCATGGCCGTGGTGCAGCTGAACCGCCGCGAGGCGCGCAATCTGGCGCGCTACTCGGGCATCAATCGCGAGAACCGTGAACAGGAGGCGCACGCCATTCGGCTGGAAACCTGGTACGGGGCCATGATGGAGAACATCGGTCCGGCCGCCATGGGCGTGATCATCTGGGTTGGGGGCGGTGATGCCCTGCAGGGCACCATCAGCCTCGGCAGCATGATCCTGTTCTCGCAGTTCATCGACATGCTGATCCGGCCGATCGTCGTGGTGGGGGAGCAGTACAACGTGCTGTTCCGGGCCATGGCGAGCGGGGAGCGGATCTTTCAGGCGCTCGACTGGGACGAAACGATTCATGAACCCGCCGTGCCGGCCGCCCTGCCGAAGACGCTGGCGGGTCAGATCGAGTTCCGGCATCTGACCTTCGGCTACGTGCCCGATCTGCCGGTGCTGAAGGACGTGCACTTTACCGTACGCCCCGGTGAACGCCTGGCGATCGTCGGCCCCACGGGCTCGGGCAAGAGCACGATCATTCGCCTGCTCGCGCGGTTTTACGATTTCGCGCCCGCGTCGATTCTGCTGGACGGTGTCGATCTGATGGATGTGCCCTCGGCCACCGTGCGCAAGCGCATCGGCATCGTGCTGCAGGACTTCCACGTCTTTGCCGGCACGGTGCACGAGAACATCAGCCTGGGTGATCCGGCCCTTGATCGGACGCGGGTGATGACCGCAGCGAAACTGGCCAACGCGCACGACTTCATCAGCGCGCTACCGGCGGGCTATGACACCGTGCTGGCCGAGCGCGGTCAGACGCTCTCGCAGGGCCAGCGGCAGCTGTTGGCGTTCGCCCGGGTGCTGGCTGCTCGTCCCGATATCCTGGTGCTGGACGAGGCGACTGCGAGCATCGATACCGATACCGAGTCGTTGATACAGTCGGCGCTGGCCGAGCTGACGCGCGGACGCACCTCGATCATCATCGCGCACCGGCTGCAAACCATTCAGAACGCCGATCGGGTGATGGTGCTGGAATGGGGGCGGGTCACCGAACTCGGCACGCCGGCCGAGCTTTTGGCTCTGGGCGGCACCTACGCGCGACTTCACGCGCTGCAGTTTCAGGAGGATCCCCAGCCATGACCCTGCGCGATTGGTCCCCGTTTTTGGTCCGGGACGGACTGCTGTTCGGCCTGGCCTTGATGGCGGGAGCCGCTGCGATGGGGTCTGCGCCCGCGCACACTGCTCTGGCGGTTGCGACCGGTGTGCTGGTCGGCCTGGCTGCCTATCTGCTGCACGAGTGGGCGCACCTGCTGGGCGCGCTCGCCGCCCGGGCGCGCGTGCACCGTCCAGCCCGCTGGTGGTCGCCGTTTCTGTTCAGCTTTGACTCGCGCGAAAATTCGATCAGGCAGTTTCTGGCCATGACGCTGCCGGGCTTCGCGGCAACCGCAGTGTACGTGTGGGGCTTTGTCGAATTCCTGCCTCGGGCTACGCTATGGGGTGAGACGGCCTGGCGGGTCGGCCTGGGGCTCGCCCTGCTGACGCTGGTGGTGGAGGTGCCGATCGCTTTGTGGGCGGTGGTCGCGCGACGCGTGCCGGCCGTCGAGATTCCGCTGCTGGGCCCGCATCCGCTGCTGGATCGGCTGCGGGCAGCTCGGGCGACGGGTGCAGTACGTGCAGATCGGGGGAAAACGTCATGATGGATTTTCGTCACCATTCGATCGAGGAGCTGGTTGCCGGCGTTCGCGCCGGTCGGCATTCCGCGCGCAGCCTTACCGAGGCCGCCTTGGCCAACATTGCTGCGGTCAACCCGGTGCTGAACGCCTTTTGCGCCGTGGACGCAGCGCGCGCCCTGGCCGAGGCGGATGCGCTGGATGCGCGCCTGGCGGCCGGCGATCCGGTGGGCCCGCTGGTCGGCATCCCGCTCGGGGTCAAGGATCTGGAAGAGGCCATTGGCTACGTCACGACCTATGGTTCGGCGCTGCACGTGGATGATGCACCGGCGAACGCTGACTCCGTGCTGGTTGCGCGCTTGCGCGCGGCGGGGTGCGTGGTCGTCGGCAAGACCAACACGCCCGAGTTCGGGCACAAGGGCATCACCGACAACGTGCCGTTCGGGTTCACCCGTAATCCGTGGCAGCTCGAGCATACGGCCGGCGGTTCGTCCGGCGGCTCGTCGGCGGCATTGGCCGGCGGGTTAGTGCCGCTGGCCACCGGCTCAGACGGCGGCGGCTCGATCCGCATCCCCGCGTCGCTTTGTGGTTTCACAGGTTTCAAGGCGAGCCAGGGGCGCATTCCGCTGGGCGGTCCGAAGCCGGCCGGGGCAAACGTGCTGGCGGTGCGCGGCCCGATGACGCTTCGCGCGCGCGACCTGGCAGTAGCGCTGGACGCGGTAGTGGGCGACGATCCGACCGACATCTTCGCGCTGCCGCACCCGGGGTACTCGTTTCGGGATGCCCTGGACGCCCCGAACCGGCCTGAAGCGGTCGTCTGGTCGCCGAACATGGGGTTCGCCGAGGTCGATGCCGAGGTGGCGGCGGCGTGCCAGGCCTTTGTCGATCGTCTGGCGGCAGCGGGCGTCGAGATTATCCGCCAGGACACCCTGTTCGAGAGCGACCCGAACGGCGCCTGGTGGGTGCTTTGGTCATCGCTTCGTGCGCGCGCACAAGCGGGCCTGCGCGAGACAGCGGACTGGCCGCGCATTGATAAGTCTCTGCGTTCGACCATCGAGCAGGGCGTTCGGTTTTCCAGCATGGATTACGCGCGCGCCATGGATGCCTGCCACACCCACAACTTGGCGCTCGAGCGGGCATTTCAGAACGCACCGTTGATTATCACCCCCACGTGCTCCGGCCAAGTGCCGCGCGCGGGCGCGCCCGGCGGCCTTGTCAACGGCCGTGAATCGCCGGCATGGGTGTCGTTCACCGCCATGATCAACATGACTCGCAACCCGGCAGGCACCGTGGCCGTGGGTCGCACCCAGAGCGGCCTGCCCATCGGGCTGCAGGTCATCGGCCGTCAGCGCGACGACGTCGCTGTGCTGAAGGCGCTGTGCTACTGCGAGGATCTTGCCATCACTCGACACGATGCACCGCACGGCGTCGGCGCCGCGACCGGCGGCTGACGGAGCGATTCCGATGTCAGCGCACCCGATTTCGATCAACCGTAGTTCAGCAAACAGGGATGCACAGGGAGAAGCACCATGGACCATGATCTGATCATCCGCGGCGGCACTGTCGTCGACGGCACCGGCGCTCCGGGCTATCGCGCGGACCTTGCCGTCGACAACGGCCGTATCACCCGCATCGGCGATCTGTCGGCCGACCAGGCCGCACGCGTGATTGACGCCACCGATCGTCTGGTCACCCCCGGTTTTGTCGATCTGCACACGCACCTCGATGCCCAGGTGGGCTGGGACCCGCTGCTGCGGTCCAGCTGCTACCACGGCGTCACCACAGCGCTGATCGGCAACTGCGGCGTCACCTTTGCGCCGGTGGCGCCGGAGAACCGCGGCAAGATCGCCAAGCTGATGGAGGCGGTGGAGGACATCTCGGCCGACGCGATTATCGACGGGCTGCCGTGGGACTGGACCAGCTATGGTGGCTATCTGGATGCGCTGCAGGGCCTGCGGCCGGCGCTGAACCTGGTCGGCATGGTCGGCCATTCGTCCGTACGCTACGAGGCGATGGGCGAACGCTCGATGGATGAAGACGCGCAGCCGAACGAGGCCGAATTGGCGGCTATCGTGCGCATGGTGCGCGAATCGGTGGCCGAGGGCGCGGTCGGTTTTTCCACTTCGCGCTTTCTGGGCCACAAGGTGCCCGACGGTCGTCTGACGCCCGGCACGTTCGCCGATCTGCGCGAAACGGCGGCCATTCAGCGCGCCGTGATCGAGGCGGGCGGCGCGGGCGGGCTGTTTCAGTCGGCGAACGATTTTTCAACCCGCTATGAAACCGAACTCAAGATGTTCGAACAGGCGGCCGAACTGGGCTGTCAGGTCATCTTCTCCGGTGGCGCGGGTCAGAGCGTTGACGGCGGCGTCGAGCGCATGGGCGCATTCCTCGAGCGCAACAATGCGGCCGGCCGGCGCATCACCAGCATCTGCCACACGCGCCCGAGCGGCGCATTGTTCGGCCTGGTCAAGGCCTCGCCGTTCAACACCCCGGCGTGGAAGGCGCTGATGAAGCTGCCCACGGTTGCGGCGCGTTATGCCGCGCTGCGCGATCCGGCGAACGAAGCCACGCTGCGCGCGGAAGCCAAGGCGCAGGGGTTGCGCATCAACCCCGCCCAGCTGCACCCGCTCGGCAACGGCGAATACCCGGAGTATGACCTTGATCGCCGCGCCAGCCTGGCGCAGTTGGCCGAAGCGGCGGGACGAGACCCGATCGACGTCTACATCGATCGCCTGATCGAATCCCAGGGCCGCGAGCTCTTCAATTTCTGGGCCTTCGGCGGCGCGCTCGAGAATCAGTGGCGCTATATGCAGCTGCGCGATTGCGTGCCCATGCTGGCGGACACCGGCGCGCACGTGGGCATTCTGATCGACGCGGATTCCCCGACGTTCCTCCTGGCCGATCTCACCCGCGATCGCGGCGTCTACCAGCTGGAAGATGCTGTGCATCGCATCACCGGCCAATCCGCGTCGATACTTGGGTTGCGCCAGCGCGGCGAGATCAAGGTGGGCTGGCACGCGGACCTGAACGTCATCGACTACGCCAACCTGCGCACCTGCTACCCGGAGTTCGTGCAGGACTTCCCGCACAACGGCAGCCGTTTCATCGTCAAGAGCCGCGGCTACGACGCCACGATCGTCGGTGGTCGGGTGATCACCGAGCAGGGGCACCATACCGGGCAGCGACCGGGGCGGGTGATTCGCGAGTTCCGGCGCGCCTGAGCGCTCGCAAGAGCGCCCCGACCAGCGCGACGGCCGCCGCTTCGGGGTTGGGTTAGCCGCCGCCCAGACAGCGGCCTGCGGGACGGCCGCGCCGGGATGTTTCGCGGGATGGCGAACTGGTCTCGGCGCGTGCAGTATGTACGCAGACAGGGCGCGACCGGTGACGGCCGGCGCGCGCCATCCGAGGGGGGTTGCCGGCACCGGGCTGCGGCAGCAAACGGTCATTTGAGGAGAGATCGAGACTCATGAAATACGAAGCCCCGACATCGACCAAGGACGCCGTAGCGCTCCTGGCCAAGACCAAGGGTAGCGCCTATGTGCTGGCCGGGGGATCCGACCTGCTCGTGCGGCTGAAGGGCGGGTTCATCGAACCGGATTTGATCGTCGACATCAAGCGCATCGCCGCGATGCAGGACATCAAGAAAACAGCCACCGGTTTTCGTATCGGCGCCGCCGTCCCCTGCGTGGCCATGGGCGAAAGCGCTGCGCTGCGCAAGGCCTGGCCGGGTGTGGTCGAGGCCGCCAACCTGATCGGTTCAGATCAGGTGCAGGGCCGCTGCACGGTCACGGGCAACCTGTGCAATGCCTCACCGGCAGCTGACAGCGTTCCGGCGCTGGCGGCGGCGCGCGCCAAGGCTGTGGTCGTCGGGCCGAAGGGTCGACGCACGGTTGCGGTGGAAAAGATTCCCGCCGGCCCGGGTCGGACGACGCTCGCTCGCGGCGAGCTGATCGAGGCCATCACGCTGCCGGCGCCGAAGCCGCGCACCGGCGACGCCTACCTGCGCTTCACCCCGCGCACTGAGATGGACATTGCGGTGTGCTCCGCCGCGGTATCGCTGACGCTCGGCAAGGGCGGCGTGGTTGAAGAGGCCCGGGTGGCGCTCGGCGCAGTCGCGCCGACCGTGGTCGTGGTCGCGGCTGCAGCCAAGGCCATTGTCGGCACCAAGCTGGACGACGCGGCGCTGGAAGCGCTGGCGGCGGCGTGCGAAGCCGCCTGCAGCCCCATCGACGACAAGCGGGGCACGGTGGAGTTCAGAACGGAAGTGGCCGGCGTGCTGGCCAGGCGCGCAGCGCGTATCGCGTACGAACGGGCGGGGGGTAAGTAAAAATGGCTGGAGTTCATGTCACCACAACGATCAACGGCGATCCCGTCGAGTTCGTCTGTCAGCCGGGCGAGGTGCTCCTTGATGTGCTGCGCAACCGGCTCGGGCTGACCGGCGCCAAGGAAGGCTGCGGCACCGGCGACTGCGGCGCGTGCAGCGTCACCGTGGACGGCCGTCTGGTCTGCGCGTGTCTCGTGCTGGGTGCGGAAGTAGAAGGGCGCTCGGTTACCACCGTCGAGGGGCTTGCGAGCGGCGGCGAACTGCATCCGCTGCAAAAGAAGTTCATCGAGCACGCCGCGCTGCAGTGCGGCATCTGCACGCCAGGCTTCCTGGTGGCGGCCAAGGCGCTGCTCGACCGCAACGCCAATCCCTCGGTCGAAGAAATTCGCTATGCGCTGGCCGGAAACCTGTGCCGCTGCACGGGCTACGACAAGATCGTGCGCGCGGTGCAGGCCGCGGCCGCCGAACTGGCCGTGGATGCCACCAAGAGCCGAAAGAAACCAGCCGCCAAGTCCGGCAAGAAGAAGGTCGCCTGACCGCCCCAACCTGCGGATAGGACCGACCCTTCATAGAGAGCATTCAGGAGAACAGCACCGTGTCACACGACGCCAGTTTCACCAATCAGAAATTCAAGCTTATCGGCACGCGCGTGCCGCGCCCCGATGGTATCGACAAGGTCACCGGTCGCGCTCGGTACGGCGCCGATGCATCGGCCCCCGGCCAGCTGGTCGGCATGATCCTGCGTTCGCCGCACGCCCATGCGGAAATCCGCAAGATCGACACCAGCGCCGCCGAGGCGCTGCCCGGGGTAAAGGCTATCGTTACCAGCGCCGACCTGCCTGACAAGGTCGGCGGACGTCGCGACATGCTCGACATCCTCGAGAACTGCATGGCCCGCGGTCGGGCGCTGTATGACGGCCATGCCGTCGCTGCCGTGGCGGCCATCGACGCCGAGACCGCCAAGCGCGCGCTCAAGCTGATCAAGGTCGACTACAAGGCGCTGCCGCACGTCACCGACGTCGATGAGGCGATGCAGGACGGCGCCCCGATCGTGCAGCCCTGGGTGCGCACGGCGGGCGGCGACCCCAACACGCCCACCAACGTGGCGCAGATTTCGCAGTTCGGCCATGGCGATCTCGAAGCCGGCTTCGCCGAAGCCGACGTCATCGTCGAGCGCAGCTACAAGACCGAGCAAACCCACCAGGGCTACATCGAGCCGCACGCGTGCCTGGCCAGCGTCGGCCCGGACGGCCAAGGCGAACTCTGGGTCACCACGCAGGGCCACTACACGTTCCGCACCCAGTGCGCGGCGCTGCTCGGCATGGATGTGGCCAAGCTGAAGGTCACCTCGTCGGAAATCGGCGGCGGCTTTGGCGGCAAGACCCACGTCTGGATGGAGCCGGTTGCGCTGGCGCTGTCCCGCAAGGCCAATCGTCCGGTCAAGCTCGTGCTGACGCGCGAGGAAACGTTCCGCGGCACCGGCCCGACCTGCTCGACCTCGATCGACATCAAGATCGGCGCCAAGCGTGATGGGCGCATCACGGCCGCGCTGGCCACGCTGCGCTATCAGGACGGCGCCTTCCCCGGCATCTGGGGCATGCTCGGCGCCATGACGGCCTGGGCGTGCTACGACCTGCCGAACGTGAAGGCGGTGGCGTACGACGTGCTGGTGAATCGGCCCAAGGTTGCGGCCTACCGTGCGCCTTCGGCGCCGATGGCGGCGTTTGCCGTGGAAAGCACGGTCGACATCGTCGCGCAGCAGCTCGGCATGGATCCAGTCGATTTCCGTATTCTGAACGCGGCGAAAGAGGGCACGCGCGCCTCTTATGGTCCGACCTACGGACCGATCGGCATCGGCCCCACTCTGGCAGCAGTCAAGAACCACCCGCAGATGAAGATCAAGCTCGGCCCGAACCAGGGGCGCGGCATGGCCTGCGGCTTCTGGTTCAATTTTGGGGGTCAGACCTGCTCGACTGTGAACGTGGGCGTCGATGGCTCGGTGAACGTCTCGGTCGGCACGGTCGACGTGGGCGGATCGCGCGCCTCGCTGTCGCTGATCGCGGCAGAGGAACTGGGCGTGCCGTATGAAACGATCAAGTGCAACGTGGCCGACACGACGGCGCTGGGGCACAACGACACCACCGAAGGCAGCCGCGGCACCTTCTCGTCCGGCATGGCGATCATTTTCGCGTGCCGCAACGTGGTGCAGGAGCTGCGCCAGCGCGCGGCCAAAACCTGGGACATTCCGGTTGAGGACGTGCACTGGGAGAACGGCCAGGCAGTCGCGCTCGGCACTCAGCACAGCAACCTGACGCCGCTCACGCTCGCGCAGATCGCGCGCAAGTCGCCGCAGACGGGCGGCCCGATCGCGGGCCATAACGAAGTGGTGGCGGATGGCGCAGGCGTATCGTTCGCAAGCCACATCTGTGACGTCGAGGTTGATCCTGAAACGGGACAAACTCGGGTGCTGCGCTACGCGGTCATCCAGGACGCCGGCAAGGCGATTCACCCGGACTACGTCGAAGGGCAGTTCCAGGGCGCGGCAGCGCAGGGCATTGGCTGGGCGCTGAACGAGGAGTACATCTAC
>CAZVMA010000052.1:0-9452 GCA_964628545.1 uncultured Pseudomonadales bacterium
AAGGTGTCGGCATGGTGGGCTGCCAGTCGACCGCGATTCGGCGCAGGCGCTGATCGAAGCCGCCGGTGCCCGAACTGTGGGCCGGAACATCGATGCTGGCAACGCTATCATCGAGTGCCCGGTAAATGCCGCCGGCAGTCGTTGGCCATAGATCGGCCAGCAGCGAGCCGGCCTGCGGGCTGATGGGTGCTTCTCCGTCATCAGCACCGGAGCGGGTGATCACTGTCGACAGCACCAGTCGCTCCCGCGCGCGGGTCGCTGCGACGTACAGCAGGCGCTGCTGTTCATGGCGTTCGCGAGCGCGCCGCTCGCGGCCGATGAACCGACCGAGTGGATCCTCGGCGCGCGTCTGGTCTGCTGCACGAACCGGCGCGAAGACCACCCGGTCTCGACCATCGACGTGAAAGCGTAACCACTGCAACAGCGCTTTCCGGTTGCTCTGGGTGCCCCGGTGCAGACCGGGCAGGATCACCAGATCCCATTCGAGACCCTTGGCGCCGTGCATGGTCAACACCTCGACGCGCACATCCGCATCGGCGGGATCCCCCTCGGCGGCTCCGCCGACCAGGCGCTCGGTCAGCGCCGACCAGTCCTCGAGTGCACCCTCGGACTCCGCCTGTTCCAGCAGCGCCAGAAACTGTGCGGCATCGCGCCCGGCGCGTGCGGGATCAACCGCGACCTGGGCGCCACCAAGACGCAGCCAAACGCCTTCCACCAGTTCGCGCAGCGAGCGCCGGCGCCAGAGCGCGCGCGCTGCCCGCACAGCATCGTAGACGCGGGCCGCCCGCGCTCGGGCCGCTTCCGGCAGCATCGCGAGCGCAGCGGCGTGATCGAGCGGATCGCGGCCGCCGCCCGCAATGAGATCGAGTTCCCCGAGCGTCAGCCCGCACCACGGCGCGCGCAGCATGGCGAGCAGAGCAGTCCGATCGGCGGGCAGCAGCAGGCAGCGGGTGACGGCCAACAGATCCTGGGCCACCGGGCGATCGAGCAGATTGTCGAGCTTGACCGCGCGATAGCGCACCCCGTAGCGATCCAGGGACGGCAGGATGTCGCCCAGATGGGTACGCGCCCGGACGATGATTGCTGCCCTGAAGTCAGGGTTGTGGGCGTGTTCGGCGAGCGCGCTGACCAACAGGCGGCCTATCGCGTCCGCTTCTGCCGCGCTGCTGGCAGTAACGAGCGTATCGACGCGTCCCCCCGGACCGCGGGTCGCCTTTGAGGGGGTATAGCCGACCGCGCCGGCGGCGATGTCCTCCGTGGCCGGAAAGATCGGTCCGACATGGGCGTTTACCCAGTCCACGATCTCGGCGCGCGACCGGAAGTTCCGCTGCAGGGTCGCGGCCGTCAGCGTGACGCTGCCAATGCCGACATCGCGGCTTTCCAGAAACAGACCGACCTCCGCCTCCCGGAACCGATAGATCGACTGCATGGGATCACCGACCACGAACAGGGTTCGGCCGTCGCCTGGCGTCCAGCCGCTGGTCAGGCGACGCAACAGGTCGAACTGGGCGCTATTGGTGTCCTGGAATTCGTCGACCAGAATGTGCTGGATGCGGCGGTCGAGATAGAGCAACAGATCGGTGTAGTTGTCCGGGTCGCTGCCGAGCGCGCGCAGGGCCGCGTGCCCGAGCCAGGCAAAGTCGCTGCGGCTGGCTTCGGCGAAGACCACATCAAGTTGTCCGGCAGCGGCGCGCATGACCTCGATCAGCGCGGCCAGCGTTTCCCAGGTGGGGTCTTGGTAGCGGTGAGCGGGAAGCTCTCGCAGATCGTTCAGCGCATCGGTGAACGCCGAAAGCAGATCATCTGGCGCTTCATCGGCCAGCGCATCGAGGGCGCGACGCGTGTCCAGCAGCACCTGTTTCTGCCGTGAACCCGGCGGACAGCCGGTGCTCGCCGTCCAGCTCGCGCGCAGCTTGCCCTGCTTGGTCAGCAGCGCCTGCGCCAGCCCGCACCAGAGCGGCAGATCCGACAGGTGGTCGGACGGGAACCGAGGCTGCGCAACGAATTCGATCAGGTCGCCCGGTTCGTCCGGATACGCGCGAGCGGCAGCAGCCACGGCCGCCGCGAGCGCATCGGGATCGACATTCGCGTCTGCCAGCGTCCCGGAGACGATCCCCGCAAGCGCTTCGAGCCGGCGCTGAACGATGAGGGCAAGATCGGCCTCCAGCGCGGCGCGATCGACCTCGATTGCGGGTTGCAGTACCCGCAGCCACTGCTCGCGGGTGCCCAACAGCTCGGTCAGCAGATCCTCCACCGACTGCAGCCGATTGTCCTGCCATGCCAGCAGTCGGCGAACCGCTGCAGCGATCGGCACACTGCCGCCGTCCAGTTGTTCCAGTGTGCGGCGCGCGGCTGTGCGGTACAGCCGTTCCGGGTGTTCGGTAGCGGCCGGTGCCGGGCCGAGCGCGCTGGCGACGGGCATGGTGCGCGCGAGCGACTGGTTGAAGCTGTCGATGGTGCGAATCAGTAGACGCGACGGGTTGGTGCGCAGACCCCACGCCAGGACGCGGTCAGCCAGGGATCGGCCAAGCGCGAGCACGCGCGCGTCGTGGGCGTTGCCGGCCTCCTGATCGGGGTCGAGAAACCGCAGTACCCGCGCCCGCATCTCGGCTGCGGCCTTGCGCGTGAAGGTGATCGCCAGTATCTCCTCCGGCTCGTTCACCGTCGCGAGCAGGCGCAGGAAACGCTCGACCAGCAGGGTCGTTTTGCCGGAGCCCGCGGGCGCCTGCACCAACACCGATCGATGGGGGTCGACAGCCAGCAGTCGGGCCTCGTCGTCGGTCATGCGCTGGTGCCCCAGTCCGGCTCCAGGGAGGCGTCGCCGTCGTCCCCGAAAGAGCTGGTGCGCTCGCGCACCCGACAGAGCGCGCCGAGATGGCAGAAGTTGCAGACGTTGGTCTCTCTTGGGTCGACTGCGGCATGACCTGACGCGAAGCCTGCCGCCAGAGCCTCCAAGCGCTCGCGCCAGAGCTCGAGGAGCGTCGGCCAGTCGTCCGGGAATTTCCGGGCGCTTGCCACCGGTTTGACGCCGTGGATGTGCAGGTCGTCCCGCGCGATGCCCTCGAATCCGGGTTCAGCGCCGGCGACGCGGGCGAACGCGATGCCGTAAGGGGCCTCCGAGCCGGCGATCGCGTACGCGGGCAGCTGGGGATAGACGATCCGTGCATCGGGCAGCCAGTCTGTGCGCGAAGCGGTCCCGCTCTTGTAATCGATCAGCAGCGGCTGACCGTTGGCGAGCGCATCGATTCGATCGATGCGTCCTTCGAGCGTGATGCCCGAGAAGGACATCGAGACGGGTTGCTCCCGGGCGATCACGACGAAAGGTTCGCGTTCGCGCTCGAGCTTAAGGAACCGGCCGACCAGCGCGGCGAGCCGCTCGATCTCAAGCTGTCGAGCGGCGGGCGACAGCCGCCAGTGTGCATCCGCGCACAGCTCCTCCACGCATTGCCCCGCGATCAGCTGCAGCTGCTGTCGCAACGTCTCGGCGTCGCATGCCAGCAAGCCATCTCGTGACTCGAGCCGGGCCCAGATTCGGGCCAGCACCCGGTGCAGCAGTGTGCCCTGCGCGCGGGGATCGAGCCCTGGTTGCGGCGACTCGACCGCACGCGCCCCGAGCCGCAGCTCGGCAAAGGCGTGGAAGGGACAGGCGGACTGTAGCGCCAACAGGCGCGTGCCGCCGTTCGCTCGCATGTTCGTGTACGGTGGTGCTTGTGCATCGACCTCGGCGGGCGCGAACTCGGCAGGCGCCGGGGTCGGCTCGGGGATGTCCGGGGCGAGCTCGACCGAGCCTAGCAGTGCGCTCGGCAGTTCGGGCGTCTGCTCGTCGCCGCGCACGAAGCTGCCGAAGAGCGTCGGTGCGGTGGCGCGGAGCGCGTTCAGCGCAAGGGATGCCTCTGCGACCGCACCGGCGACGCTCGCGCCCGGGACCCTGGCTTGCACGGGCAGCGGAATCAGCGGGTTTCGACTGGGTTCGGGCGGCCAGTGATGCGCATCCAGGGTGGTGATCCAGACCGCATCAAAGCGGCTGCCGATCGCTTCCTCCACACCCAGCACCTCGAGCGGCACGCCGGGATTTTCCTCGCGAAAGATGACCCGCCGGGTCTGATCGCGCAGCCGCTTGAGCGCGGCATTGCGCGACATGGGTCCGGGTGCCGTTGCGTCCAGTCCGCTGAAGTTCTCAAGCACCGTGTGCCATCTTGCGAGCGCCTGGTACTCGGGACTGTTGAGCGATCGCCCCTGCGCAAATCCGAACGCGCTCAGCGCATACTGGAAACGAGCGGCCCAGTCCGACGGCCAGGCGCGTTGAGGATCTTGTTCGCGTGTTGTTTGCCATTCGAGCAACAGCGCCGCGCAGCGGTCTGCGCCCGCTTCGGCGATGATTTCGCGCGCCTCGTTTGCGGTCGTGAACCAGGGCGCGCGCGCCATCAGCTCGAGCGCCGCTCTGGCCCGGACGTCCGCCTCCGCGTCGGCGTCCTGCAGAAACGGAGAGTGCAGCAGACGCACCAGCGTGGATTGGGGTATGCGCCGGGGTTCGAGGCCGAGCAGCTCCAGCGCGTCCGCGATCAGCGGCCATTCCGTCAACGGCAAACCCAGCGAGATGTGCCAGCAGGGCGTGGCGTCCGCCGCAAGCCGAGCCCCGGCTGGGTCGAAGGTGGCGCGCAGGGTACGGGTGACGCTGGACAGGCGAGCCGACAGATCGGGCACGACGATGGCAATCCGCGCCGCTGGAGCAGTCTCCAGGTAGTGGCGCGCCCAGCGCGCGGCGGCGCCGATCTCCGTTTCCGCCGTGGCGGCGGCAAGCAGCGGTAGCACCCGGTTCGGCCCCAGGTCTGAGCCCGAGTGCGACCCGGCATCCTGTTCGCTGGTCTTGTTCGGGACTGTCTCTGCGCGTTCGATTCGCACACCGCGTGCAGCGCAGGCGGCCAGCACGCTGGCCTGAAGCGGAGCAAGTGGTCGATCAAAGCCGATCAAGCGAATGACTTCGGGCAGCGCGATCAGTCCGGCCGCGATGTGGTCCGGCAGTTCTGCCGCAAAGGCCCATTCATCGATCCACCCCTGGCGCGCGCAGACCTGCCGGTAGCGATGCGCCCAGCGCTGAAAGTGCTCGGCATCGGGGGAGAGCAGGGCCGGTGACCAATCCCACGGCCGCTGCAGCTGATGTTCGTGCAGCAAACGCCAGGCTCGTTCCGCCAGATCCGCGACCTCCGGTTCGCCGATGAACACGGCGCGCTCGACTTCGTTCTGCCAGATCGTGCGCGCCTGCTCGCTGCTGATCAGCACCCGCGCATCGTCGGACAGCAGAAAGTAGCTGCGCGCCAGTTCGCCGAGCCAGGTCTGCAGGCTCAGGATCCGCGGCGTCAGCCAGACCCGGTCCTGCGGTTGGGGCGTGGCCGTCTGCTCTTGGTCGGGCGGGACCGCTCCTAACGGCGTCGGAATCGGGTTCGGTGCGTCGGCTCGCGCCGCGCTGGCCGCATGCGCGCGCAGCGCAGCGCGGGCGAGGCGTGCGGTGGGCGTCAGCGTCAGCGTGGCGTCGGGTGCCGGAATGCCGGGCACGTGTCAGCCCTGCGTGCCGCGGTTGCCGGGCGTCTGCCGCGTCTGTGCGGCGAGATCGCGCTCAAAAGTGGCGCGCGTGCGTGCGTCGATGGGTGCTTGCAGATAGCGCCGCAGATCGTCGACCGTGGGTCGGCGATAGCGTGCCCGGTACAGGTCCAGCGTCGATACGGTCTGGTCTGATGCCGGTAGCAGCGTGAACCCGAGACCGGTGCTGATCACGCCGGGGCTGATGACGCGACAGTACAGTCCCGGCCGCTCGGCCTCGACAAAGCGACGCACGAAGGACGGATCGCCCATGCAGGCGGCGAGGGTATTGCACGGAATGCGGGGCGCGGTGACCTCCAGCACGACGGTACCGAAGTCGAGGCGGGTGCCGATGTCCAGATTGGCCGCGGGCAGACCGGTCAGGGTGCAGTTGTCGCCGAACTGGCCGAAGGGTATCTCGCTGCCGAGCGCGTCGGACCACCAGCTATAGTCCTCGCTGCGATAGAGGTACACGGCTTGATCCGGTCCCCCGTGATGGCGGGTGTTGACCACGGCGTCGTCCTCGAGCCCCAGCAGACTGACGCGCACGGGGCCCGCGACCGGACGCTTGCGAATGCCGGTTACGCCGCGAAAGCTGGTATGCGAAAGCCGCTCGCGGGTGCCGATGTTGATGCTTTCAATATGCATGTGCGCGATTGCTCCCGTTGCCGAACGAGCGCGAGGTCGCCGCAGTGTACTGCGTCTATGCCGGCGCGCGCTTCCTCCCTACAATCCGGAAGTCGTGCATGCCGTCCGACCCGCCTTGGCGCGTAGAGCCCCAGGCGACGCACGGCGGCACATTGCCCGGAGCTTCAGGAATCATGGTCGATATCGAAGAATTGCAGGCGCGGTTTCTGAACCTCGAGTTCGATCGCAAGGATTTCGTGCTCGAGGCCGACAAGGTCGCGGCGGTGGCGCGTCTCGCGGGGGAGCCGCGCGCGGAGTTCACCGATCCGGCGCATCCGGACTTTCAGGCATCCGCGGCGTATGTGGCCAGCCTGTCCGCCGGGCGGCATCTGCCCATCGATTTTCCGCGCATCGGCGGCATTCCCATGGACGGCGGCAAGGCCGTGACCTGTCTGCGCCCGGTGCCGGTCGGAGTGCCGCTGACCGGTCGCACGCACCTGCACGAGATCTATGACAAGAGCGGGCGCTCCGGACGCATGATCTTTCTGGTCTCGCGCATGGAGATCTTTGACGCCGCGGGCAATCACCTTGCAACCAACGACGCCCGCATGGTCATCCGGGAGAAAGCCGCCAATGGCAATTGAAACCGTACATGATGTCGAGTTCGGCGCCGAGCTCGAGCCCTTTGTTCCGGACACCTCGCTTGCCAGCACCGGTGCATTCGCCGACGCGGTGGGCTGGGGCGGCGGCGGTCGATTCAAGAATCACGAACAGGCCCGCGCCGAGGGGCTGCCCGGCGCGCTGGTGCCGGGCGTCATGGCCATGGGGTTTCTGTCCAGCATGATCCACCGCTGGTCGCCGCATGCGGCCATCGAGACCATCGACACGGTCTTTCGCGCCCCCCTGCTGGCTGATGAGCCCTGTTCGCTCAGCGCTGTGGTCACCGACATCGATACCGATACCGGCACGGTCGAGCTGGACCTCAGCGTCCGCAACGCGGCGAACGAGAATCGGGTATTCGGCACGGCGCGCGTGCGCCTGCCCACGGCCTGAGGCGCCCGTGCGTATCGCCACCTGGAATATCAACGGTCTGAAAGCCCGGTTGGAGTACTTGTGCCAGTGGCTCGACGCGCGCAAGCCAGACGTGGTTGGGCTGCAGGAACTCAAGACCGAGGACGACGCCTTTCCGCATGCGGCATTTGCCGAGCTCGGCTACACGGCGCAGGTGCACGGTGAAAAGGCTTGGAACGGGGTCGCGGTGCTGTCGCGGCAGCCGGGTCGAGTCCTGCAGCGTGGTCTGCCGGGACAGTCTGGTTTTGGTGCGCGGTTGCTGACAGTGCGCTTTCCGCAGCTCGACTTCACCACCGTCTATTGCCCGAACGGCAAGACGCTCGAGCACGCGGATTACGCCCGCAAACTTGCCTGGTTTGATGATCTGGCTCGGCATTGGACTGATGCCGTGCCGGTCACGGCCGAGCCTGAATCCCCTGACGCGCCCGTCCCACGGGCTCGCGGTCGCGTGCTCTGCGGTGACTTCAACATTTGTCCCACGCCGCTTGATACCTGGCGTGGTGCCACCGGTGACGGCGAGATCTTTCAGACCGTCGATGAGCGGCAGCGGTTCGCTCGCCTGCTCGAACTGGGGCTTTGCGACCTGTACCGGCTGCGCTACCCGGAGCAGCGCGCCTTCTCCTGGTGGGATTATCGCGGTGGCTCGTTTCATCGCGGACACGGTTTGCGCATCGACACTCTGCTCGGCTGTGCGCGCGTGGGCGCTTGGGTGCAGGACGTGGTGATCGATCGCGATTACCGGAAAAAGCAGGGTGAGCTCACGCCCTCTGATCACGCGCCGGTGTACGCAGATCTGGCGGATGCCTGATACGGTCAGCGCCGCAGCCGCACGCACGCTGCTGCTCGCGGGCCAGGGCCTGCTGGATGACCCCGATCGACGCGCCGGCCCGGTCGCTACCGAGCGGCTGGTGCGTGCCCTCGGCTTCGTGCAGATCGACTCTATTCAGCGCGTCGAACGCGCGCACCACCTGATCCTCGGTGCGCGCCTGCAGGGCTATCGGCCTGCGCACCTGGATCAGGTCGCGTTCGTTCGCCGCACGCTGTTCGAACACTGGACGCACGATGCGGCGCTCATTCCGCTGGAGTGGTTTCCGCACTGGCAGCTGCGCTTTCGGCGACGCGCACAAGCGCTTGCGCGCTCGCGCTGGTATCAGACTCGGTTGGGCCCGACGCCGGAGCGCACGCTGGCGGAGGTGCGCGCCCGCATCGAGCTTGAGGGCCCGCTTTCGGCGAGCGATTTTTCCGCTGCGGGGCGCGCGTCGTCAGCGACAGCGGCATCCGACAAAGCAGTAGCCAGCGGAGGTGCCAGCGGCGGCTGGTGGGACTGGTCGCCGGAAAAGGCGGCGCTGGAATACCTCTGGCACACGGGCGTCCTGGCCGTGCGTGCGCGTGTTGCCTTTCGCAAGGTTTACGACTTGGTAGAGCGGGTATTTCCCGACGCCGTTGACCAGCCGCTGCCGGATGACGACGCGCACGTCGACTGGGCGGCTGCTGCGGCCCTTGAGCGGTTGGGTGTTGCCACAGCCGGGGAGATCAGCGCGTACTTCGCTGCGATCGATGTGGCGTCCGCCCGAGCCTGGTGCGCGCGGGCGCTGGCTGCGGGACGGGTGATCCCGGTCACCGTGGAGGCGGTGGATGGTTCCAGACCCCGCGCCGCAGTGGCCGTGCCGGATTGGGCGCAGCGCGTCGCGCGTGCGGCGCCGGCCCCGGATATGATGCGCGCGCTCGCGCCCTTCGATCCGGTGCTGCGTGATCGTGCGCGTCTTGGCCGCCTGTTCGGTTTCGACTATCGGTTCGAGGCATTTGTGCCCGAGCGCCAGCGTCGTTACGGCTATTACGTGCTGCCGCTTCTCGACGGCGATCGCCTGGTCGGTCGCATCGACCCGCGCTTCGATCGGGAGCACGACACTCTGGTGGTGAATGCGGTCTGGTGGGAACCGGGTGCTGGATCAGCCGCCAGACTGCGGACTCGGCTTGAACAGGCGACCGCGCGGCTGGCCGAGCGGATCGGCGCCGGCCGCGTCGCCCTACCCGCGACCTAGTTGCGGGCGCGCTCGACGACGCGCGCCAGTCGATCAAGCAGCGGCAGCACGACGTCGGCCTCCCGATCAGGCAGCGTGAAGACAAGCTCATCGAAACCCTGATCGATGCGACCCATCAGGGCGTCGTAGTCGGGC
>CAZVMA010000052.1:9537-11346 GCA_964628545.1 uncultured Pseudomonadales bacterium
AACAAGGCGAGATCGAGATCCTCGACGCGGCGACCGCGCGCGGTCATGGCGGCAGTGAGGCGCTCCATGTTGCCGCTACCGAGGCCGCCAATCGGCATCCAGCCGTCGGCGTAGTCGGCAATGCGATCGAACACCCACGGCGAATTGGCGCCGATCCAGATTGGCGGTCCGCCGGGCTGCACGGGCTTCGGCCACGACCAGATCGGATCGAAGTTGACGAACTCACCGTGAAATTCGGCTTCGTCTGCGCTCCAGATGGCGCGCATGGCCAGCACCTTCTCGCGCACGATCTTCCAGCGATTGCGAAAGTCGGCCCCGTGATTTTCCATCTCCTCGCGATTCCAGCCCGCGCCGACGCCCAGAATCACGCGGCCGTTGGAGATGCGGTCCAGGGACGCTACCTCCTTGGCGAGCGTGATCGGATCGCGCTCGATGACCAGGCAAATGCCGGTGCCAAGCCGGATGCGGCGCGTCACTGCCGCGCACGCGCCAAGCGCAACGAACGGATCGTGGGTGTGCCAATACATGCGCGGCAGATCGGTGCCGCCCGGGAAGGGGGTCTTGCGGGAGACTGGAATGTGCGTGTGCTCGGGAAAGAACAGGCTGTCGAGTCCGCGTTCTTCCACCGCAACCGCCAGTTCAACCGGCTGAATAGCGTAATCGGTGGGAAACATCGTGACGCCGAAGCGGGGTTGTGCAGCAAATGCCATGGCCTGGCCCTCAGCTGTGTTGATTGCGACTCAGCAGGTCGGTGAGCGCGACGATAGCGGCGCGCATCTGGTCGCGGATGAACGGCTCGACCGCTGCGGGTTCAACCGTGGTCTCCCAGATCAACTGGGAAGCGGGCCTGGCCGATTCCGCGGCGCGCGCCGCGGCTTCAGTCGGCTCTGAGCCGGCGAGCGGCAACACGGTGATTGCGGCGCGGTGCGCGCGCAGAGGCGCGGCGGATTCGATGACGCCGTACTCGAGTCGGCGCGCCGCGGGGTCGCGCGCCAGAATGCGCTCAGCCAGCGTGCCCGCGCCGGTCATCACGAACCGGCGCACCGCGCCGTCGAAGGTGCACGACTCGACCCCGGGCACCCAGTCGGTGCGGCCGGGGTCACCAACGATGGCCCACACCGCGTCGGCGGATGCGGGCAACGTGAATTCCAAGCGGATCGCCATGCGTGCTCCCTAGTCAAAGCCGCGGTGTGAGTCAGGCATCAATCCTGCACGAAACCCGGCCAGTTGTGCATGTACTGCACGAAGGTATCGCCCAGTCCCTCCGCGCGCAGGTAATCGCGCGTCACGGGCAGGCCAATCGGCTCGAAATCCGGGTTCTGTGCCATGCGCTGCGGGTAGTCATGGTGCAGTATCGCGGCGCGGCCCAGCAGCACGAAGTCGACCCCCGCGTCCAACACCGCGCGCACGTCGGCGGCCTTGTAGATCTTGCCCGCAACGCCCAGCCTGACGCTGCCGCGGTCCAGCTCGGTAAAGCACTCGAGCAGACGCCGCCCCTCGAAGCCAGGCGCATCCGTGGTCTTGAACGTGTCCCACAGCGACATGTCGAGGTAGTCGATCTCGCCCGCCCGGAACAGCTGCTGGGCGAGGGCGCGCGCCTCGCCGAGGTCGATGCCGAAGCGCTCTGGCGACAGCCGGATTCCCAGCTGAAACTCTGGTCGGCAGCGGGCGCGAATGCCCTTGACGATGTCCTGAATGGGTCGCGAACGATGCTCAAGCGAACCGCCGAACTCATCCGTTCGCCGGTTGGTTTCGGTGCTGAGGAACTGGCAGAGCTGCGCAAAGATTCGGCACGTTTAGACTATTTTG
>CAZVMA010000053.1:0-11329 GCA_964628545.1 uncultured Pseudomonadales bacterium
GTCCGGGTATCGGCCTCTATGGCTGTAACCCTTTCGTGAACGGGGACAACCCGTTGATGCCCGTGGTGACGCTTGAGGGCCGCGTGCTGCAGCTCCGATCGGTGCCGGCGGGCACTCCGATCGGCTATGGCAGCACCTACCGCACATCGGCGCCGGCCGAGCTGGCAACTGTGGGCGTCGGCTACGCGGACGGCCTGCTGCGCGCCTTGTCCAATCGAGGCGCAGTCGTTTTCGACGGCTACCGGCTGCCTATGGGGGGCCGTCTCTCGATGGGTCTGACGGTGGTTGATGCCACGGGAACTAGGCTGCAGGTCGGCGACTGGGTCGAATTCTTCGGTGCCGGTCTGCCGCTGGAAACGGTTGCGGCGGCGGCCGACACGGTGGCCTACGAGCTGCTGGTGCGGCTCGGCCCGCGACTTCAGCGCGTCTATCGATCCAGCTGAGGCTCTCCCCCGCGCGCCCGACAGGCGTCGGCCCCAGAGATGCCCGCGCCCGCGGCCTTCGATATAGTCGCATGTCGTACCCACAGGGCTGCCCGGGTCGGGCGCGGCGATCGGGGGACAAGGCGACACACATGACAGATCCACTGCACAACGAGTTCCCGCCGCAATCGCTTGAGGCGCGCGATTTGCGGCACGTGCTGCATCCCACCACGAATCTGAAGACGCATGCCAGCGTGGGACCGCGCATTCACGATCACGCCGCTGGCGTGTACCTGTGGGACAACCAGGGGCGACAGTATCTGGAGGGCATGGCCGGGCTCTGGTGCACGGCGCTCGGCTACGGCGAGGAAGAGCTGGTGCGCGTCGCGACCGAACAGATGCGCAAGCTGTCCTATTCGCAGCTGTTTGCGGGCAAGAGCAACGAACCCTCCATCCGCTTGGCCGAACGGCTCGCCAACATGGTGCCGTTCGATCTGCCGCGCGTATTCTTCGGGTTGTCGGGCAGCGACGCGAACGACACCCAGCTGAAGCTGATGTGGTACTACCACAACGCCATCGGCAAGCCGGAAAAGAAAAAGATCATCAGCCGCTGGCGCGGCTATCACGGGGTCACGGTGGCATCTGGCTCGCTCACCGGCCTGCCCGCGTTTCACGGCCATTTCGACCTGCCTATCGCCGGTATCCTGCACACGGATTGTCCGCACTACTACCGGGGCGCGGCCCCCGGCGAGTCGGAAGCGGCCTTCGTCGATCGGCTGGTGGGCAATCTGGCCGCGCTGATCGACCGGGAGGGGCCGGAGACCATTGCGGCGTTCATTGCTGAGCCGGTCCTGGGCGCTGGTGGCGTGATCGTCCCGCCTGCGGGCTACTACGCACGCGTACAGGCATTGTTGGCCCGGCATGAGATTTTGTTCATCGATGATGAGGTAATCTGCGGCTTTGGCCGCACCGGACGGCCATTTGGCGCCGAGACGTTCGGCATCGTACCGACCACCATGACGCTCGCGAAGGCCATTTCCTCGGCCTACCTGCCGCTCAGCGCGGTCATGTTGCCCGAGTTCATGTACGCCGCCATCGCCGAGCAAAGCGGCCGGGTTGGCACCTTCGGGCATGGCTTCACCTATTCCGGTCACCCGGTTTGTGCGGCGGTCGCCCTACGCACGCTCGAGCTGATGGAGGAGCGAAACATCTTCGCCCACGTGGCTCGGGTTGCCGTCCCTTTTCAGGCCCGTCTGCAGGCGCTCGCGGCGCATCCGCTGGTTGGCGAGGCCCGTGGCGTGGGACTCATCGGCGCCGTCGAGCTGGTGGCTGATAAACGCTCACGCCAGGCGTTTCCGGCGGGCCAAGGCGTCGGCGCGTACTGCGCGCAGCGCGCGGAGGCCAATGGGCTGATCGTGCGCGCACTCGGGGACAGCGTGGCGATTTGTCCGCCGCTGATCATCTCGGACGCGCAAGTGGACGAGCTGTTCAGCAAGCTGGCCCGGGCGCTAGACGAAACGCTGGCGTGGCTGGGTCAGCAGCCCACCCGCGCCAACGGTTAGCGGCACGAACATGAGCACACTGCAAAGCAGGGTCGACGTCGCCAGCGCAGAATTTGCCCGCAACCGGACGCATCACGCGGCGCTGGCGGCGGATCTTCGGCAAACGGTCGCGCGCATCGCCGAAGGCGGTGACGCGCGCTCCAGGGAGCGACACACCAGCCGCGGCAAGCTGCTGCCGCGCGAGCGTGTGAACGGCCTGCTTGATCCGGGCGCACCGTTTCTGGAACTCGGTCAGCTCGCAGGGCACGCGCTGTACGACGACGCCCTGCCGGCAGGCGGCATCATCACCGGCATTGGTCGCGTTGCCGGGGTGCCCTGCATGATCGTGGTCAACGATGCCACGGTGAAGGGCGGAACGTACTACCCCATTACGGTGAAGAAGCACCTGCGAGCCCAGGAGGTCGCGCTCGAGAATCATCTGCCCTGCATCTATCTGGTCGATTCCGGCGGCGCGTTTCTGCCCATGCAGGATGAAGTGTTTCCGGACCGTGAGCACTTTGGCCGTATTTTCTTCAACCAGGCCAATCTGTCAGCGCGCGGCGTGCCGCAGATTGCCGTGGTGATGGGGTCGTGTACCGCGGGTGGCGCCTATGTGCCGGCCATGTGCGACCAGGCGATCATCGTGCGCAATCAGGGCACCATCTTTCTCGGCGGGCCGCCGCTGGTGAAGGCGGCCACCGGTGAAGAAGTGGATGCCGAGAGCTTGGGCGGCGGCGATGTCCACAGCCGCACGTCCGGCGTCACCGATTATCTGGCGGCGAACGATGCTCACGCGCTGACGCTGGCCCGCGAGATCGTGGCCACGGCCAACTTGCGCTATCGGCCCACCGTTGCCGTGCAGTCCCCCGTGCCGCCGGTCTACGCGCCGGAAGAGCTGCCGGGTGTGCTGCCGGTTGATACCCGAACCCCGTATGACGTGCGCGAGGTGATTGCCCGCCTGGTCGATGGCTCGGAGCTGCACGAGTTCAAGGCCCTGTACGGTGAAACGCTGGTGTGCGGTCTCGCGAACAACGGCATCCTGTTCTCCGAGTCAGCCGTGAAGGGCGCGCACTTCGTGCAGCTTGCTGACCGACGCGGTATTCCGCTGCTGTTCCTCCAGAACATCTCGGGCTTCATGGTCGGCCGGCGCTACGAAAATCAGGGCATCGCCAAGGATGGCGCGAAGATGGTTACGGCCGTGGCGTGTGCCCGGGTGCCGAAATTCACGGTGGTGATCGGGGGTTCGTTCGGAGCGGGCAACTATGCGATGTGCGGACGGGCGTACGGCGCACGCATGCTGTGGACCTGGCCGAACGCTCGCATTTCGGTGATGGGTGGCGAGCAGGCCGCGCACGTCCTGGCCACGGTGCGGCGAGACGGCATGGCGGCGCGCGGCGAGACCTGGCCGGACGCGGCCCAGGCCACCTTCGCGCCTGTGGGACGACGGCGTGATCGACCCGGTCGATACTCGTGCCGTGCTTGCGCTGGCCTTGTCGGCGGCGTGCCGCGAGCCGGCGCAGCCGCAGGGTAACTTCGGCATCTTCAGGATGTGAGCGCCATGTTTGCCAGTCTGCTGATTGCCAATCGCGGCGAGATCGCCTGCCGCATCATGCGCACCGCGCGACGGCTGGGTATCCGCACCATTGCCGTGTACTCGGATGCCGACGCGGGTGCCCGACACGTCCGTGAGGCAGACCAGGCGGTGCGCATTGGGCCGGCAGATGCGCTGTCCAGCTATCTGAACATCGAGGCGGTGGTGGCGGCGGCCGTCGCGACTGGCGCTGAAGCGGTGCACCCTGGCTATGGTTTTCTGTCCGAAAACCCGGCGTTCGCAGAGGCCTGCAGCGCGGCCGGTCTGGTGTTCGTTGGACCCTCGCCGGATGCGATCCGCGCCATGGGCTCCAAGCGTGCGGCGAAAGAAATCGTGGCTGCCGCCGGAACGCCGGTGGTGCCGGGCTATCAGGGCAGCGACCAGACGGATGCCCGACTGGCGGCTGAGGCGGCACAGCTGGGATATCCGCTGCTGATCAAGGCGTCCGCCGGCGGTGGCGGCAAAGGCATGCGCCTGGTCACGGCGGCCGAGGCTTTCGACGCCGCGCTCGCCGGCGCCCGTCGCGAGGCAGCGGGCGCGTTCGGTGACGATACCGTGCTGCTCGAGCGCTATCTCACCCGGCCGAAACACATCGAGGTGCAGATTCTGGCCGACCAGCGCGGTCACACGCTGCATCTCTTCGAGCGCGACTGCTCGGTGCAGCGGCGACACCAGAAGGTGATTGAGGAGGCGCCCGGGCCGACGGTCGATCCAGTGCTGCGCGAACGGCTGGGTGCCGCGGCGGTGCAGGCGGCGCGGGCCATCGGTTACGTGGGCGCGGGAACCATCGAATTCATTGCCGAGGGCGATGCGTTCTACTTCATGGAAATGAACACGCGGCTGCAGGTCGAGCACCCGGTGACTGAAGCCATTACGGGTCTTGATCTCGTCGAGTGGCAGCTGCGCATTGCCGCCGGTCTGCCGCTTGCGCTCGAGCAGTCGGCCGTCGCTGCCGTCGGACACGCCATCGAGGCGCGCGTGTACGCGGAGAACCCGCGCAAAGGCTTTCTGCCCTCCAGCGGTACATTGCTCGCGGCGAACTTTGCCGGGTCGGTATCGGCACTGGGCGAAGACCCGTATCTCGAGGGTGATGGGTATTCGGATGCGGACGCCACTTTCCGGCCTGACGCCGACCGTGCTGCCGCTGTCCGGGTGGACGCGGGGGTGGCAGCGGGCGATCAGGTGTCCGTGCACTACGACCCGATGCTGGCCAAGATCATCGCGCACGGACCGGATCGGCAGACCGCGATTCGCCGACTGGATGCCGCGCTGGCGCGTACCGTGCTGGTGGGCGTCGAGCACAACGTCGCGTTTCTCCGGCAGGTGTTGGCCACGCCGGTCTTTCGGGCCGGCTCGTACACCACGCGCCTGCTCGACGACGATGATGCGCCCGTGTCGTCGGCGCCTGACGACTTTGGCGCACTGCTCGCTGCGCTGGCCCTGCGCGCGCAGGCGTCCCGCGACGGCCCCTGGGGGCGCTCGGACGGTTTCAGGCTGAATCTCCCGGGTGGCTTTCAGACAGTGCTCGTGCACGACAACCAGCCGCGATCCGTGCGGCTTGATCGTGACTTGGGCGCTGGGGCAGACGGTTATGAGCGCGGCACCGTCGACGATCGCAGCTATCGGCTGGGCGATGTGGAGTGTTCGGGCGCGCGCGTGGTGGCGCGCATCGATCAACGGCGCGTGGCCGGGCGGGTGTATTGCGTCGGCCAGATGGTGCACGTGGCTCGCGACGGCGGCACTGAACGTTGGCAGTTGCCGTCCGCGCAGTTTGATTCCGGGCTCGGCGTGGGTCCCGGCGACCGGATCGCCGCGCCAATGCCGGGCCAGGTGATCGCCTTGGCCGTGCAGGTGGGTGACCGTGTGGCCGAGGGTGCGCCGCTGGTCATCGTCGAGGCGATGAAGATGGAGCACACGCTGCGCGCGCCGCGCAGCGGCAGGGTGAGCAGCGTTGCGTGTGCTGTTGGCGATCGCGTGGAGGAAGGCGTTGAACTGGTGCAACTGGAAGACTGAACTGGTCGGGATCCTCGCATGACCCTGCAATTCGATTTTGGCCACGACGACATCATCAACCAGCTGCGCGCAACGGTCGCGTCATTCGCGGCGCGCGAAATCGCGCCACGAGCAGCCGCGATCGACGCCGGTAACGCATTTCCGCGCGATCTCTGGCCGCGGCTTGGCGATTTGGGGCTGCTCGGCATCACGGTGGAGCCAGAGTGGGGCGGAGCCGGGCTCGGTTATCTCGCCCACTGCGTGGTCATGGAGGAAATCAGTCGAGCGTCGGCCGCCGTCGGGCTGTCCTACGGCGCGCACGCCAACCTGTGCGTGAACCAGATTCGGCGCTTTGGCACCGACGCGCAGCGCCAGCGCTATCTGCCCGGGCTGATCGCCGGCACCGCGCTGGGCGCGCTCGCCATGAGCGAACCCGAGGCGGGGTCGGACGTGGTCAGCATGCGTCTGCGCGCAGAACGGCGCGGTGATCGATTCATCCTGAACGGCACGAAGATGTGGATCACCAACGGACCAACGGCCGATGTGCTGGTGGTCTACGCGACAGTCGATCCGGCGCTGGGCTCTCGCGGGATCACGGCGTTCCTGATCGAGAAAGGCATGCCGGGCTTCAGCACCGGAGGCAAACTCGACAAGCTCGGCATGCGCGGGTCGGATACCGGCGAACTGATCTTCGAGAACTGTGCGGTGCCCGCGGATCAGGTCCTTGGCGAGGTCGGTCAGGGGGTGCGCATCCTGATGAGCGGGCTCGATTACGAGCGCGTCGTCCTGGCCGGTGGGCCGCTCGGCATCATGCGGGCGGCGCTCGATTTGGTACTGCCCTACGTACATCAGCGCAAGCAGTTTGGACAGGCCATCGGCACCTTTCAGCTGCTGCAGGGCAAGCTCGCGGACATGTACACCGCGATGAACGCAGCGCGAGCCTACGTTTATGCGGTCGCGGCAGCCTGTGATGCCGGGCGTACGACACGCTTTGACGCGGCAGGGTGCATTCTCTTCGCGGCCGAGCGCGCGACGGCGGTCGCGCTCGATGCCATTCAGCTGCTGGGCGGTAACGGGTATATCAACGATTTTCCGGCCGGTCGTCTTCTGCGCGACGCCAAGCTGTACGAAATCGGTGCTGGAACCAGCGAAATCCGGCGGATGCTGATCGGCCGAGAGCTGTTCGACGCCACCTCTTGAGGGGGCTATAATCCGCCGCCGTTTGAAACCCCTGCGTCGGAGTGTGGGCAGTGAACAACTTGAGCCGCTGGTTGCGAACCGTGTTCGGTATGGGCTTTGCTATCCTCGTGGTCTCCGCGGTTGCGCACGCGGTGCCGCCGGGCACCCCGGACGAGATCAGCGAGCGGGTCAAGCCGTTCGGGTCGGTCTGCCGGGCGGGCGACGATTGCGGTCAGGCGACGGCAGCCGTGGCCTCCGGCCCGCTGTCGGGCGAGCAGGTGTACAACCAGTTCTGCTTCGCGTGTCATGCCAGCGGCGTCGGCGGCGCCCCTGTTCTCGGTGATGCGGCAGCCTGGGAACCCCGAATCGCGCAGGGCATCGAAACGCTTGCCAACCACACCATCAATGGGATCCGTGCCATGCCAGCACGGGGCACCTGTGCTACGTGTTCGGACGACGAACTGAAGGACGCCATGCAGTACATGGTGGACGCTACCCAGGCGCAGTAGCGGTCGGTCAGGCCTCGGGCCCGTGCCCGAGCCCTCGCTCCCAGTCCAGTCCGCGGAAGCCCAACGCCTCCATCAGGTGCTCCTCCTCTATTGCGCTTGTCTGCGCGAGGTCGGCTATTGTTCGGGCGGTGCGCAGCACGCGATGGGTGCTGCGTGCGGACAGCTTGAAGCGATCGGTTGCGTTCTGGAACAGTCGGGTGGCGGCCTCTGGAAGCAAGCAGGCCTGACGCAGGGCTGGGCCAGTCAACTCGGCGTTCAGCATTCCTTGCCGCGTCAACTGCCGCTCGCGTGCGCGTTCAATGGCATCCACCCCCGGCACGTCGGGCGCGCGTGCCTTCGGGTCAAGCAGGCTTGCGACCGGTAGACCGGGCACCGCGACATGTAGATCGATGCGATCCAGCAGCGGGCCCGACACGCGCGACTGATAGCGACGCACCGACTCTTGCGTGCAGCGACAGGCGGTCGGTGCGCACACCCGTCCGGCGGGGCATGGGTTCATGGCGGCCACGAGCTGGAACCGGGCTGGAAAGCGGGTTCGATACCTGGCCCGGGCGAGCGAGATCGATCGAGACTCCAGCGGCTCGCGCAGCAGATCGAGCACGCTCGGGCGGAAATGGGGAAGCTCATCAAGGAACAGTACGCCACCGTGCGCCAGCGAGATTTCGCCCGGCGTTGCGTGGGTGCCGCCCCCCGCAATCGCCACCGTACTCGCCGAGTGGTGTGGCTCGCGGAACGGTGGTTGTCCCGCGTCCGGTGGCTTCAGCCCCGCTGCCGAGTACACCGCGGCAACCGCCAGCGCATCGTCGTCGCCGAGACGCGGCAGCAGCGCCGGCAGCCGCTGCGCCAGCATGGTCTTGCCGGTGCCCGGCGGCCCCACCAGCAAGAGATGATGCCCCCCGGCCGCACCCAGCACGAGCGCGCGCTTTGCGGCCGCCTGGCCGATCACTTCGCCCAATGCCGCGCTCGCTGCGGCCTGATTTCGCGCTGCGCCTGCGTCAGCCTGCCCGTCGCCCGGTTCTTTGTCCGGCTGTAGGGCCAGGGTCGAAGCCTCGGTCAGGGCGCTGCCGCGGCTGGCGATCATCTGCGCAAGCACGTTTTGACCGTCCTCGGCGCGCAGCAGAGATACCACCTCGTTCAGGTGAGTTGCGGGCAGCAACCGACCTTCGCGCGATAGCGCGGCTTCGGCTCGATTCGCCCCGGGGATCACCAGCCGACGTGGGCTGCGCTCGGAGCCGAGCGCCAGCGCCGCACACAAGCTGCCGCGCACAGGTCTGAGTTCGCCGAACAGACTGAGCTCGCCGAGGAATTCGAAATTGGCCACGCGTTCGTGCGGCACTTGTCCGGTTGCGGCGAGGATACTGATGGCGATTGCGAGATCGAAACGGCCGCCCTCCTTGGCCAGATCGGCTGGCGCGAGATTCACAACCACGCGCCCGTTCGGAAAGTCGAGCCCGCAGGTTTGAATGGCGCTGCGCACCCGGTCGCGCGCCTCGCGTACCGCCGTCTCTGGCAGGCCGACCAGCGTGAATCCGGGTAAGCCGCCGGGAAGATGGGTCTCCACGGTTACCTGTGGCGCGTCCATGCCCAGCAGCGCTCGGCTGAAAGCGCGATTGCGGGCGGCGAGCAGCAGCGCGCCACCTCGTGTCACGCCCGTCCTGTTCAGTGCATCGGTCATGTCGGTGCGCCCGTTATCAAGTGCGCGCGTCGTTCACTGCGCGCGTCATCAATACACAAGTCATCTTTGCGGCCGTCTTGGCGGCGCGTGAGTCTTGGCAGCGCGTTAGTCTGGGCAGCGCTTCTGTCACCGCGTGACTGCGGGTCGCCGGATGGATCAGTCGGTTTGTGATTCCAGCGCCCGGATGCGCTGTTCGAGCGCGGCGACGGTGTCGCGCAGGGACTGCACCGTTTCCAGATGTCGCGCCATCTCGCTGCGCGACACCAGCTCGAGATCAGCGAACAGGTTCCGAGCGCTGGCGCGGACGCGCTCCAGCATGGGCTCCATGGCTTCGTTCGGTACCAGGCCGCTGATCTGGCTGCGCAGCCGTTCGATCAGATCCCTGATCACGGCGTCGCGTGGGCTGTCATCCATGGTTTGGTTCCGCTTCGTGTGACCAAACCAGTCTACGCCGACCGGCGACCAGGAACATCGCACTTGCCCTCGGCTGTTGTGAGACCGTTGACCGACGAATTGCCCGTCGAATTGCCCGTCGACCCGCCCGTTCTGGGCGGCTGGAGGTCGCCGCTTTCCCACGTCATGCCCCGCGATCGGTCGCCGCCAGCCTCGGCGCCCTTTCACGGTGCGCATGCACTCACAGATCGCACCATTTTAGTGCGGAATCGTCGGCGACTCGGCGCGCTCGCCCGCGTCCATCTGCAGATCTCTGAAATATATGGGGTTTTTCGGATGGCACGGTTGATGCGTAGGTGGAACGCCGGCTCAACTGCCGCAAAACAGCGTCACGCATCGTCGTGACTCAACCGGGGCGCCCGCGTGGCGACACCCAAGATCGGGAATAGAGAGAGGTTCACTCATGAAGAAGATTATCGCAACGCTGCTCGGTGGCGCGCTGCTCGGCGGCGCTGTTTCCGCTCAGGCGGTAGAAGTGGCGGGTAACGTCGCCATCGGCTCTGACTACCCCTTCCGCGGCGTTTCCCAGACCGACCGCGATCCCACCATTCAGGGCGGCTTCGACGTGGCCTTCGATTCCGGCTTCTACGTGGGCACGTGGGGCTCCAACGTCAGCGGCTTCGTAGACACCAGCATGGAGTGGGACATCTACGGCGGCTTCAAGGGCACGCTCAGCGAGGAAGCCAGCTATGACCTGCGCTACATCCGGTACGAGTACCCGGGCAACGGCTCCACCTACGACTACAACGAGTACCACGCCAGCGTGACCTGGAACGCCTTTACCTTCGGCGTCGCCTACTCGGAAGAGTACTTCGCGCTCGAAGACGTCTCGTGGGTGTACCCGAACGTCGCGTACGTCATCAGTCTGCCGGCCGAAGCGTCACTGGTCATCAAGGCCGGCTACAGCATGACCGACGACAACGACGCCGGTGACTGGGAAGCCTCCTTCGGTGACGAAGAAGTTCTCGACTGGAGCGTGATGTATTCGATCCCCGTTGCGGGCATCTCGCTCAACATCGGCGTCGTGGGTACCGATGTGGACGACGACGACTGCTTCGGTGGCTCCAAGGCGTGCGAACCGCGGCCGGTCGTCTCGGTATCGAAAACACTGTGATTGGGAGAGAATCGGGCGCGCACAGATCTTCCACAGGTTCGTGTCTGACCACCCGCTTCGGGTGGTCGTGACGCACGTGCACGCCCGGTTCTACAGGTCCCGATCTCAAGGAGACACACATGAAACTGATCACAGCCATCATCAAGCCCTTCAAGCTCGACGACGTGCGCGAAGCGCTGTCGCAAATCGGCGTCCAGGGCATGACCGTCACCGAAGTGAAGGGTTTCGGTCGTCAAAAGGGCCACACCGAGCTCTATCGGGGCGCCGAATACGTCGTCGACTTCCTGCCCAAGGTCAAAGTCGAGGTTGCCGTAGACGGCAGCATGCTTGAACAGGTGCTCGAGACGATTACCAAGGCAGCCAACACCGGCAAGGTCGGCGACGGCAAGATTTTCGTCACCGCACTGGAAGAAGTGGTGCGCATCCGCACCGGTGAGACAGGGCCCGAAGCCGTGTAAGCACGGCGCGATTCCAAGGAGAAGGATTGTGGAAGATCTGCTTCGTTCCGATATCGCGCCCGCGCTCTCACGCAAGAGCCGTGGCGGTCTGATGAAAAGTTTTGCAACGCTGGCGGGCATGGCGCTGATCCTGTCGGCTTCGCTTGCTGCGCCGTCGGCCGCTCTGGCCGAAGATGCGGCTTCGGCGGAGGCCGCAGTGGAAGCTGCCGTCGTGGAAGAGGCGGCGGTTGACGCAGCCATCGTGGCGGAAGTCGTTGCCGAAGAAGTCGCGGCGGAAGTCGCGGCCGAGGTGATCGAAGAGGTGGTAGAGGAAGCGGCGGCTGCCGAGCCCGAGACCACCATGGATAAGGGCGACACGGCGTGGATGCGGGTGTCCACCCTGCTGGTGATCCTGA
>CAZVMA010000054.1:0-2149 GCA_964628545.1 uncultured Pseudomonadales bacterium
GCCGCGCGGGAACGTGTTGCTCGACCGGCTGGAAGCGCTGTTAAAGGACCGCGCGCCGGGCATCGAGGTGAAGCGTTACTTCAAGCCGACGTTCACCAAGCCGGCACCGGAAACGTTGCGCCAGAAGATTCGCTCCGAGGCGGATTTCGTCGTCGAGGCGCTGGCCGACTGAGGCTCCTGTACCACGTGCAGTTTGCATGACACGGTATGGTTCGAGATTCAGGGCAAGCCCGCGGTGTCGATCGCGTCTTCGGAGTTCCAGGAGGCAGCGACCACCCAGGCGGGTGCGCTCGGCATGCTGGATGCGCGTCGGGTGTTTGTGCCGCATCCAATCCAGGATGCCACGGATGATGAAATGCGCGCCAAGGCAGACGGCGTGATCGACGCCGTGATTGAAGCGTTGACCCGAAACGCCTGACCGTAAACGGTCGGCTACCAGGCGCGACGCGCGGTAATGGCGTTGGCTGCGTCGAACACACGGTCGCGCAGCAGCGTCAGCCGCGCGTTCAGGTTGCGATGGCGCAACGGGTCGGACGTCGCCAGATCCGCCCGCAGCGCATGGTCAGAGAACGTGTCTTCCCCGCCGTAACAGCCGAGGATGTAGGTTGCGCCGCCCAGCCGATGGGCGCGCACCTGTGTCAGGCCGCGCTCGAACCACGGTCGCCAGAAGCGATCGTCGGCTTCGTCCAGCAGAGCGATCAGCATCTCCAGATCCCTCGCCAGCGTCGCGAACTGGGCATCGAGCTCTGTCATCGCGGTCAGCGCAACAGCCGGAAGCAGTTACGCAGTTCCGAGACGAACAGCTCCGGCTGCTCGAAGGCGGCGAAGTGCCCGCCGCGATCAAGTTCGTTCCAGTACACGATGTTGCGGTAGCGATTGCTGGCCCAGCGCCGCGAGCAGACGAAGATTTCCTTGGGGAAAATGCTGCATCCGGTGGGCGTGTTTACTTCGCCGGCGCTGAACGAGCCAAAGCTCTCCCAGTACAGCCGGGCGGAAGACGCCGCGCTGCCCGTAAGCCAGTACAGCATGATGTTGTCCAGCATCTCGTCGCGGGTCAGCGCCTGCTCGGGATGACCGTTGCAGTCGGTCCAGGCCCAGAACTTCTCGATGATCCAGGCCGCCTGACCAATGGGCGAGTCAACCAGCCCGTAGCCCAGCGTCTGCGGGCGGGTGGATTGCTGCTTGGAATAGCCGGAGTCCCAGTCCTGGTAGTGCTTCATGCCGGCCAGGCCGCGCTGTTCAAGTTCGGTGAGGTTATCCATGGGGTCCGGGCGCGCAGAGACCAGGTTCACGTGAATCCCCTTGCAGTGCCCGGTGTCACGCATGCCGATGGCGGTGGTGACGGCCGAGCCCCAGTCGCCGCCCTGCGCGAAGTATTCGCCGTAGCCGAGCCGCGCCATCAGCAGGGCCCAGGTATCGGCAATCTTTTCGATGCCCCAGCCGGGCGCGGTGGGTTTGCCCGAGAAGCCATAGCCGGGCAGCGCGGGCACCACGAGGTGAAACGCGTCCGCCGGATCACCCCCGTGCGCGGCCGGGTCGGTCAGCGGGCCGATCACCTTCAGGAACTCGATGATCGATCCGGGCCAGCCGTGGGTGAGCACCAGCGGCCGGGCGGTTGGGGAGGGTGAGTGCACGTGCAGAAAGTGGATATCGAGGCCGTTGATCTCGGTCATGAACTGGGGGAACGCGTTGATCCGTGCTTCCCCGCGCCGCCAGTCGTACTGCTGCAGCCAGTAGGCATGGATGGTTTTCATGTAGTCGAGCGGAACGCCCTGCGACCAGTCGCTCGGCGTTTCGCGTTCCGGGAAGCGCGTCAACTCGAGCCGACGGCGCAAATCGTCGAGATCTGCGTCGGGCACCTGAATGCGAAACGGACGAATGGCAGTCATGTGAACTCTCCCAGCCGGATTCAGAGCGAAGCGCAGATGTGGCCACCATCGACCACGATGACCGAACCGGTCATATACCGTGAAGCATCGGACGCGAGCAGCAGGATTGGCCCATCGAGGTCGTCGAACTCGCCGTAGCGACGCATCGGAATCCCCTTCATGAACTCGGGAGCGGAGTCGCTTTCCAGCAGCAGGCGGCTGACGTCGGTCAGGATATAGCCAGGCGCCAGCGCGTTGACGCGTATGCCGTAGCGCGCCGC
>CAZVMA010000054.1:2159-11249 GCA_964628545.1 uncultured Pseudomonadales bacterium
CGAGAGGACACTGGCCGCACCCTTGATCGTGTCCTCGCCGCAGAGCTCGGATGACCACCTCCCGTTCCCCGATGCCGGCCGGTCTGGATGCCCTGGGGGCCCTGCTCGATCAGGTGGCTGAGCGCCAGCGCCAGGATTTCGGTCATGCGGGTGAGCCCGCCCTTTGACACGGCGTAGGGAAACTGTCCCTTGATGGTGCGGGTGTCGGTGATGGACGAGATGTTGATGATGTTGCCGCTGGACTGGCGATTGGCGAGCACGCGCTCGGTATAAAACTTGGCCATGAGCCAAGGCCCTTTCAGGTTCGTCTCCATGACGACATCCCAATCGTCCTCGTCGATCATCAGATAGGTCTTGGCGCCGGCTTCGACGCCGGCGTTGTTGATGACGACGTCGATTGGGCCGTATGTCGCCTCCGCGGCCTGCAGGAAGTCGCGGATGCTGTCGGCGCTGCGCACATCAAGCGGCAAGCCGGTGGCGCTGCCGCCGCTCGCGGTGATTTCGGCGACCCGCGCGGCGACTCGATCAACGCGCCGGGCACCGAGTACTACGCGTGCGCCGGCACGTGACAGCACGCCAGCGAAATGGTGACCGAATCCGGACGACGCGCCGGTGATGACGATGTGTTTGCCGTCGAGTCGAAAGGTGTCCATGGCGTTGCCTCTCCCGTGTTGCCGCTCCCGTGTTGCAGCTCCAGTGATCAGCCAGTGCCCTGCTGAAACCGCTGCGCCGCCAGCGCGGGCAGGAAGCGGGCAGCGTGATCGGTGTACACCTCGACCGCTGGTGCCACGTCCTTGAAGTCGTCCAGAGTGCCGGCCTTGACGATGATGATGCCGGGCATCGCCGCGACGCGCGACGTGATGGGCGAGCCGCAGGTGCCGCAGAAGTGGCGCCAGACCGGCTGGCCGCTGTCGCCGCGATCGGTGTACACCGCGGTGTCGCCGGTTTGTTGATAGTCGCTTTCCGGAACCACGAGGTTGGTGGAAAACAAAGCGCCGCTCTGGCGCTGGCAATGGGTGCAATGGCAGATTGCGGCCACGCTGGGGTCGGAAAGCAGCTGGTAGCGAATGGCGCCACAGAGGCAGCCGCCGGTTCGACTGGTCATGTTCTCATGCTCCGTTCAGGGTCAATCGTCGAGGGTGCGTTAGCATCGCGCGCGTGTTTGGCACGCCGGTGCCGGGCGGACCAAGGCCGGGCGGGGCAGCCTGTTGGCAGCACCCACCGGGCAAATCGCTGGGGATAGGTTACCGTGGATTTGGTCGGAGTGAGAGGATTCGAACCTCCGGCCCCCACGTCCCGAACGTGGTGCTCTACCAAGCTGAGCTACACTCCGAAGCCGTCGAGGCAGGGCGCCGTCGACGAAGGGGTCGCATTGTAAGAGGCTGCCCCGCCGGTAACAACCAGTCTGCGATTTGGTCTGCGCTTCTGGTCGCTTCCTAAGCCCGCGCTTCCTCCCGCCGCAGGTCAGCTATCGCCGATCAAAAGTCGCCGATCAGAAGTCGCCGATCAGAAGTCGCCGGCCAGTCGTCAGTCAGCCAAGCCGCGTCGTGGCATGACGGGCGAGGGCGAGCAGAGCCTCCCGGTACGCGCTGTCGGGCAGCGCTGCCAGCGCCGAGCATGCGCGCTCGGCTTCCGCGAGGGCGGCGGCGCGGGTTGCGTCGAGGGCGCCGGATGCCGCAACAATGGCGAGCACTTCAGGCAGCTGACGGCTGGAGCGCTCCGCGATGGCCGCGCGGATGACGTCGCCGTCCCGTTCGCTGACCCGCCCAAGCGCGAGTATCAGCGGCAGCGTGAGTTTGCCCTCGGCCAGATCATCGCCCACGTTCTTGCCCATCACTGCGGCATCACCCGCGTAATCGAGCCAGTCATCGACCAGCTGGTAAGCCAGCCCGAAATGCAGTCCGTAATCACGCAGCGCGGCGCATTCCGCCTCAGTTGCATTGGCGAGCACCGCGGACGTATGGGTTGCGGCCTCGAACAGCAGCGCGGTCTTGGCCTTGATCACCGCCCGGTACGCGCTCTCATCCAGCGCCGTGTTGCCGATATTGGCCAGCTGCTGCACCTCACCGGCCGCGATTGTGTTGGTCGCGTCGGACAGGATCTGCATGATCTCGAGGTTGCCGAGATTCACCATCAGCTGAAAGGCGCGCGAGTACAGGAAGTCGCCGACCAGCACACTAGGCGCGTTGCCCCAGGTGGCGTTCGCGGTGGCGCGGCCACGACGCAGATCGGAGCGGTCGACCACGTCGTCATGCAGCAGCGTTGCGGTATGCAAGAACTCGATCACTGCCGCAAGGCGTACGTGACGATCACCGGCAGCGACTGGATTGAAGCCGCACGACCGGGCGCCGAGCAGTACCAGCAGCGGTCGCAGCCGCTTGCCGCCGCTTTCAACGATATAGCGGCCGATCTGCTCGACCAGCGCGACGTCGGAGGTGAGCTGGCTCGGAATCAGGCGGTCGACCGCCGCAAAGTCGCTGGCAACCAGACCATAGATCGGCGCCAGCGCGCCGGGATTGCTGCGGCTGGGCGCCGCCGTGCCCGGGTTGCTCGGCTGCTCGGTTATCTGGCCCTTCGCCCCGCTGTCGCGCGGTTCGGCGTGAACCACTGGCGCAGCGGTCGCGGGGTGTGCGCGGGGTGCAGTCATCAGGCGCTCATCTGGTGTGGTGCTTGGTTCGGCCAGCGGCGAGAGCGGCAAGCTCGCGCGTTGTAATCGGTATACGATCTCTTTAGAATTGCGCGCCTTTCGCGGGCCTTCCGTCGGCCATTCTATTACAGGCCGGACGCGAGTACAGGCTGGTCGGCTTCTGGAGAGCAAATATGTTCGCTGTCATCGCAACGGGTGGAAAGCAGCACCGCGTCACCGCAGGGGAAACGCTGCGCGTGGAAATGCTGGATGCCCAGCCTGGTCAGGAAGTGGTGTTCGACAAAGTGCTGATGGTCGGGGACGGTGAGCGAGTGGCCGTCGGTGCGCCGTTCATCGAGGGCGGGTCGGTCACTGCCGAAGTCGTCGCCCACGATCGCGGCAAGAAGATCCGCATCATCAAGTTCCGGCGCCGGCAGGGCTACATGCGCACGCAGGGTCACCGTCAGTGGTTCACCGAAGTGCGAATCAAAGGGATTAGCGGCTGACGGCCGAGGAGAACGGACATGGCACACAAGAAAGCGGGTGGTAGCACTCGTAACGGCCGCGATTCCCAGGCCAAGCGTTTGGGGCTGAAGAAGTTCGGTGGCGAGCAGGTGCAGGCCGGCAACATCATCGTGCGGCAGCGCGGCACCCGTTTCCATGCCGGCCCGAACGTGGGCTGCGGCCGCGACCACACGCTCTTTGCGACTGCCGACGGCGTGGTGCGATTTGTTACTCGCGGCAAGGAACAACGGAAATACGTTACCGTCGAGCCCCAGGCGGAAGCCGGGGCCTGACGCAAAAAACCCCGCAAGCGCGGGGTTTTTTCTATGTGGACCGCACCTCATGCAGTTTATCGACGAAGCCACCATTCGCGTCGAAGCGGGTAAGGGTGGCGGGGGCTGTCTTTCGTTCCGGCGCGAAAAATACGTACCGAAGGGCGGCCCGGATGGCGGTGACGGCGGCAACGGCGGTGATGTCGTCCTGATCGCCGACCCGGGCCTGAATACGCTCATCGACTTTCGCTTTCAGCCGCTGTACCGAGCGGAGCACGGGCAATCGGGTAGCGGCAAGAACAAGACCGGCGCGCACGGGTCGGACTGCCGCGTTCGCGTGCCGGTAGGCACGTCAATCATCGACGATGACACCCACGAGGTTCTGGGCGATCTGGTGGCGCCCGGCGCAGAGCTGATCGTCGCACACGGCGGCTTTCACGGCATGGGCAATGCCCGCTTCAAGACCAGCACCAATCGGGCTCCGCGCCGCACAACGCCCGGGTTTCCGGGCCAGCACCGCGTGCTGCGGCTGCAGCTGAAACTGATTGCTGACGTCGGCCTGCTCGGGCTGCCCAATGCCGGCAAATCGATGCTGGTCAGCACCGTTTCCGCGGCGCGTCCGAAGGTTGCCGACTACCCGTTCACCACCTTGGTACCCAGCCTCGGCGTGGTGCGGGTTGCCGATGACGCCAGCTTTGTGATCGCCGACATTCCCGGGCTGATCGAAGGCGCGGCGGCAGGTGCCGGCCTCGGCGTACAGTTTCTGCGGCACCTGGCGCGCACCCGCATTCTGCTGCACACGGTGGAGCCACAACCCGCTGATGGCACCGACCCGATCGACAATGCGCGCAGGATCGAGCATGAGCTGGTCACCTACAGCCCGGCCCTGGCCCGGCGACCGATCTGGATGGTGCTCAGTAAAGCCGATGTGTTGTCCGATGATGAGCAGGCGGCGCTGCGCGAGCGGTTCGAGGCGGAATGGCCCGGTCGGCCGGTGCACGTGGTGTCGGCGTTGTCGGGCGAGGGGCTGACCGCGCTCACCGGCGCCCTGATGTCGGGAATACGGGCGCATCACGAAGCGCTGCAGGTGGATCCGGACTATGCCGCTGCGGAAGCCGCCCTGGAGGCAGCTATCGGTGCCGACGTGCTGGCCTCCTCGCTCGCGCGCAGCGCGGCGCGGGCCGCAGCGCGATCGCTGGACGATGCCGATAATCTGGACGATGCCGATAATAATGCGGATGACGTCGAACACGACCGGAACGATGGCGTGGGTCATGACCGGGACGAAGATGATGACGATGACGATGACGACGACGGCGCCGAGGTGATCTATGTCCGCGGCTGACGGGCCCGACGCGCAGCTCGAGCGCGCCCGGGTTGCGCGCGCGCGTCGCGTCGTGATCAAGATCGGCAGCGCCTTGCTGACCGACCCCCGCCACGGCCTCGCGCGCGAGCGAATCCGGCAGTGGTGCGCGGAGATCAGCCATCTACAGGGCCCGGATCGCCAGATTCTTCTGGTGTCATCCGGCGCGGTTGCCGAAGGCGTCGCGCGACTGGGTCTCGGCGCCCGTCCGACCACCATTCACGGTCTGCAGGCAGCAGCGGCAGTTGGCCAGATGGGACTGGTGCAGGCGTACGAGGAGGGCTTCTCGGCCCATGGTCGGCACACAGCCATGGTGCTGCTCACGCATGATGATCTGGCCGATCGGCAGCGTTATCTGAACGCGCGCGCCACCCTGGGCGCATTGCTCGATCATGGCGTGGTACCGATCATCAACGAGAACGACACGGTCGCCACCGACGAGATCCGGTTCGGCGACAACGATACGCTGGGCGCGCTGGTCACCAATCTGCTTGAGGCGGATGTACTGATCATTCTGACCGATCAGCGCGGGCTCCATGAGCGCGATCCTCGGGTGGACCCGGAGGCGCCGGTGGTGGCCTGCGCCGACGCGCTTGATCCTCGCCTCGACGGCATGATCGGCAGCAGCGCCGGTGCGCTTGGTCGGGGCGGCATGTTCACCAAGATCAAGGCTGCCCGGATTGCCGCGCGCTCCGGTGCGCATACCGTGATCGTCGGCGGTCACGCGCCGGGGGTGATTCCCGAGGTGCTTGCCGGCGCGCCCCTTGGCACGCTGCTCTGCGCCTCTGTCACGCCGCTTGACGCGCGCAAGCGCTGGATCGCCGGCCAGCTGAAGCCGCGCGGAGAGCTGGTTCTCGATGACGGGGCGGCGCACGCCCTGGTGCATCGGGGCGTCAGTCTGTTGCCGGTGGGCATAACCGCTGTGCGCGGCCAGTTCGGTCGGGGCGATGTCGTGCGCTGCGTGGATGCTGCCGGCGTGCAGATTGCGCAGGGGCTGGTTAACTATGCCAGCGACGAGGCGTCACGACTGTTGGGCGTAGCCAGCGCCGACATCGGCGCTCGGCTCGGTTTCAGCCTGGAGCCGGAACTGATGCACCGCGACAATCTGGTCGTGCTGGTGCGCTCGACGTGACGCGCCGCGAGAGGGCGGCGCGTCTCGGGGGCTCAGGCTTTCAGGGCTTTGATGGCAGCGTTCAGGCGCGACTTGTGTCGGGCGGCCTTGTTTTTGTGCAGGATGCCGCGATCAGCCATGCGGTCGATGACCGGGACGGCGCTGGCCAGGGCCTGCGAGGCGACTGCGTGGTCGCGGGTCTCAATGGCGGCGATCACGCGCTTGAGGTAGGTGCGGACCATGGAACGCTGGCTGGCGTTGTGGCCGCGACGCTGCTCGGACTGGCGCGCGCGCTTGCGGGCTTGAGGGCTATTGGCCAAGGGTGGCTCCCACGGGTGATCTCACGAAGGCGCGGTACTATGCCGACAGGGTATAGGCATGTCAACCGAGCCTAACCCACCGCGGCGCCAGGGTATCCAGAACCTTGCCCGACAGGGCGGTATCGTCGCGTCGATGACGCTGGTCTCGCGCGTGTCCGGCTTTTTGCGTGACATTGCGATGTCCCATGTGCTGGGCGCCGGCGCCGTGGCCGACGCGTTCTTCGTGGCCTTCCGCATCCCCAACTTCTTCCGCCGACTGTTTGCCGAGGGTGCTTTTCAGCAGGCGTTCGTTCCTGTGCTCGCCCGCTACCGCGACGCGCCGCGAGCCGCTTATCTCGAATTCGTGGCGGCGGTGGCGGGCAACCTCGGGCTGGTCCTGACGCTGGTGGTTACGCTCGGCGTCATTTTTGCCCCGGGTCTGATTCATGTCTTTGCGCCCGGCTACAGGGACGATCCCGAGCAATTCAGCCGCGTCGCCGAGATGACCCGCATCACGTTTCCTTACCTGGGCTTCATTTCCATGACCGCGTTTGCTGCCGCGCTGCTGAACAGCCACGGACGCTATGCCGTGCCCGCGTTCACGCCGGTGTTGCTGAACTTGTCCCTGCTCGGGGCGGTAGCCCTCGGGCTGACGTTTACTATCGATCCCGTCATGACGCTGGCGTGGGGCGTCTTCGTCGCGGGCGTGCTGCAGTTCGCCTTCCAGCTGCCGTTCCTGGGGCGACTTGGGCTGGTGGTGATGCCGCGGCCGACGCGACATCACGATGGTGTGGCCGAGGTGGGTCGGCTGCTGCTGCCCGCTGTGATTGCGTCGTCGGCGAGCCAGATCAACGCGCTGATCGACACGGTGGTGGCGTCCACCTTGATCGCGGGATCGATCTCCTGGATCTACTACGCTGATCGATTGTTCGAGCTGCCCATCGGGCTGGTAGCGGTCGCTCTTGGCACCGTACTGCTGCCGAACCTGTCTCGGCTCGCTGCTGCCGGTGATCAGCGTGCGTTCGACCGCACGCTGGACTGGGGCGTGCGCATGGCGTTGCTGTTCGGGTTGCCAGCGTCGGCCGCGCTGTATCTGCTGGCGCTGCCGCTTGTGGCCACCCTGTTCCAGCACGGCGAGATGACGGCGCTGGACGCGCGCATGGCGGCGCTGGCGCTGCAGGCGTTCGCCATCGGGCTGGTGCCGCTCGTGCTGGTCAAGGTATCGGCCCCGGCCTATTTCGCCCGCAAGGACACCCAGACGCCGTTTCGCATCGCGCTGGTTGCCGTTGCCACCAATATCGTCCTGAACCTGGCCACCTTCCGCTGGTTTGGTCATGTCGGGCTCGCGTTCGCGACCACGGCCTCGGCGTGCGTCAATGCCGGGCTGCTGCTGCGCGGCCTGGTGTGGGCTGGTTACCGCCCCGGCCCCGCCGTCCGACGCACCGCCGTACGTGCGGCGCTCGGCACCGTGGCGATGTCGCTGGGGCTTGTGCTGGCGGTGCCGACCGACGGGCGCTGGCTCTCGGTATCAGTATCGGAACGCGTGCTTTGGCTGGTGCCTGGCATTGTGCTGGCAGCCGTGGTGTACGGCGCCGTCCTGTATGCCTTTGGCGAGCGACCTCGCGATCTGCGACATCGCGTCTGAGCGGTGCGGCGGTCCTCGATCACCGTATAATGGCGGGTATGGAAGTCATCGTCGGTCTGCACAATATCCGGCCGCGCCATCGCGGCTGCGTCGTCACGATCGGCAATTTCGATGGTGTGCATCATGGCCACCGCATGCTGCTCGATCACCTGGCCGCCAAGAGCCGGGAACTTGGGGTGCCCAGCCTGCTCATCACGTTCGAACCCACGCCGCACGAGTATTTCCGCGGTGATCAGGTGCCGGCGCGACTGACCCGATTCCACGAGAAGATCACCCTGCTGCGCGATACCGCGCTGGATCGCGTGCTTTGCCTGCCCTTTAACGAGCGCACCGCGAACACCACGCCCGAGTGGGTCATCGATGAACTGCTGAAGCGTCAGCTCGACATTCGTTACCTGGTGGTCGGCGATGACTTCCGGTTCGGCAAGGGCGCTCGCGGCGACTACGACATGCTGAAGGCTGCCGGCGATCGTCTGGGTTTCGGCGTCTCGCACATGGGCACGCTGACCTATGATCACGACCGCGTGAGTAGCTCGCGTGTGCGCGAGATTCTGGCAGCCGGAGATTTCGAGCTGGCCGAGAAGCTGCTGGGTTACCCGTACTTCATCATGGGGCGCGTCGTTTATGGCCGGTAGATCGGCCGCACCATTGGCGTGCCGACGGCGAATGTGCCGCTGCATCGTTATCGGGCCGCGCTCGAGGGGGTTTACGCAGTGACGGTGAGCGGCCTCGAACGCGAATACGGCGGGGTGGCCAACATTGGCGTGCGGCCGACGGTCCAGGGTCGTGAGCCGCTGCTCGAGGTGCACCTGTTTGGTTTCAAGGGCGATCTCTATGGACGGCGCTTGCGGGTGGTTTTCCGCCACAAGATCCGCGAAGAGCGCGCGTTTTCCGGATTGCCGGCCCTGAAGACCCAGATCCGCAAGGATATCGCTACTGCCCGGCGCTGGTTGCGCGAGCATGGACTGCCCGACCAGCCGCCGCCGACAGGCAGCACCGGTCTGCGCGCGACAGCGGCCAGTGGGGTAGCGTCATGACGCGCTGGTTGCTGCTGGCCGCGGGTGTGGTGGGGCTGGATCAATGGGCCAAGGCACGCATCGTTGATGTGTTCGCGCACGGTGACGATCGGCAGGTGCTGCCGTTTCTAAGTCTGGTGCGCTGGCACAATGAAGGCGCGGCCTTTTCCATGCTGGGCGATGCAGGCGGCTGGCAGCGCTGGTTCTTCATCGCCGTTGCGGTGTCGTTCGTGCTGTTCATTGTCTGGGAACTG
>CAZVMA010000055.1:0-3156 GCA_964628545.1 uncultured Pseudomonadales bacterium
GACGCAGGCTGGGTGTGACCGCAGCCGAGTCGATCAGGCGGGCAGAGGGCAGATGAGCAAACAGTTCGAGGCGCATGTCTCGGTGCGGAACGCGTGCAGCGTAACGTGCGGAGGCGACCCCGTTGATCAGGCGCTGCTGCAGTCACGGCTGCAGGACTGGCGACCGGATCTGATCGGCACCCTGATGTTCATCAGGGACTCTGATCGTGTGCTGCTGATTCACAAGCGACGCGGCCACGGCGCCGGACGCATCAACGGCCCCGGCGGCAAGCTCGAGCCCGATGAAAGTCCGCTGGCGTGCGCGCTGCGGGAAACGGTCGAGGAAACTGGCGTCGTCGCGATACAGCCCGTGCGCGTTGCGCGCATGCGGTTTCTCGATACCGAGGGACCGGACTGGTTGGGGCACGTGTTTCTGGCGTCCGGCTATACCGGCACCCCGGTCGCGACCGATGAGGCGCTGCCGGAGTGGTTTCCATTGGCTGCTCTGCCGCTCGACCGCATGTGGCCGGACGACGCGCTGTGGCTGCCCCAGATACTGGCCGGGGAGCAGCTGGCCGGCGATTTCCTATTTGCTGCAGGCGTATTGCGCGCGTGGACCCTCGGCCCGCTCGCGCTATAGGTCGTAGCCGCGCTCGTTGTGCGACACGAGGTCGAGCCCTTCCTGCTCTTCCTCGTCGGACACCCGATTGCCGATCAGCAGGTTGGTCACCCACAAGACGGCGGCGGTGACCACGGCCGTGTACAGCAGCGTCGCAACCACGCCGATGGTCTGTGCCTGCACCTGTGCGCCGATCTCGATATTTTCCTGGCCGCTGAAGATGCCGAGCGCGCTGCTGGCGAACACGCCGGTCAAGATCGAGCCGAGAATGCCGCCCACGCCGTGCACGGGGAACACGTCGAGCGAATCGTCGATGCGCAGGGTGCGCTTCAGGTAGTTGGTCGCGACAAAACAGATGGCCCCCGCGAGCAGGCCAATCACCAGCGCACCCGCGGGACCCACGAAACCGGATGCCGGTGTGATGGTGCCGAGGCCGGCCACCATGCCGGTGACCGCGCCGAGCGCGCTCGGCTTGCCGTACTTGATCCACTCCGCGGTGAGCCAGACAAACGCGCCCGCCGAAGCGGAGATGTGCGTCACGAACATCGCCATGGCTGCGTCGCCGTTCGCGGCCAGGGCGCTGCCGCCATTGAACCCGAACCAACCGACCCAGAGCATGGCGGCGCCGGTGAGGGTCAGCGTCATGTTGTGCGGCATCATCGGCGTCTCGCCGAAGCCGCGTCGATTGCCGAGCATCATCGCCGCAACCAGTGCGGCCGTGCCCGCCGTGATGTGCACGACGATGCCCCCGGCAAAGTCTTTCACCCCGAGGTCGGCCAGCCAGCCGCCGCCCCAGACCCAGTGACAAACCGGCACGTACACAGCGAACAGCCACAGGGCGCTGAAGACGAGCACTGCGGAGAAGCGCATGCGCTCGGCGAAGCCACCGACGATGAGGGCCGGGGTGATGATCGCGAAGGTCAGCTGGAACAGGGCGAAAGCGGTCTCTGGTATCGCGCCGCTCATGCTGTCCTGAGCGACGCCGGCGAAGAACAGCTTGTCGAGGCCGCCAATGAATGCGTTCCCCTCTGTGAAGGCAAGACTGTAGCCGGCGATCAGCCAAAGGATCGACATCAGACTGGTGATGACGAAGCACTGCATCAGGATGCTGAGCACGTTCTTCGATCGCACCAGCCCACCGTAGAACAGCGCCAGGCCAGGAATCGTCATGAACAGCACCAGGGCCGTCGAGGTCAGTATCCAGGCCGTGTCGCCGGAACTGGGTTCGTTGCCCAATGCGGCGGTAGCGGCAGACAGGCAGCTGACAAGCAGCATCAGGCGCGAAGCGGAGCGGCGATTCATGGCGTCCTCGGGTAATCGGCTAGATGACGTTGACTGAGCGCGGACTTTACCCCTGCGCCGGGATGCCGTGAACGCTTTTCGCGCGCGGTGTGCAGCTTCCTGTTTGGCTGCACCAGGGTGGTGCAATGCGGCGGTTTGGAAGCGACGTAAGCGCCTGTTGTGCGCCGTAGAAGCTCAGTCTCGCGCACTGAAACAGTGCGCAGGGTGCGTCCGGCAGTCTTTGAGCCAGGTCGAGTCGCGCAACGCGAGCTGTCGTCGATCGGTCAGGGTTCGATCAGCTCGCGCAGCTCTGCCATCGCCGCGTCGGTAGGCTCATGATTCGTTTCGGGGTGGTCCGGCATCGGTGTTGCGGGCGTTGGCCGACCGACGCGCGGGGTTGCGCCGCCGGCGGGCATTGCGGCATCCAGTGCCGCGCGTGCGTGGTTGCGAGCCTGATCGATGTTGCTGCGCAGCGCCTCGACCCGCGCGAGCGTGGCCAGTTCGCGCCAGAATCCAGTCGCGGTTGCGTACCACTCCAGAACATCGATCGCTTCTTGAAGCGGCGACGGACTGACGTCGCCCGGTGCGGTGCCCGATGCGGCGTCTGCATCGAGTTCGGCGACCAGGCAAAGACACGCGGCCAGCCGCTCGGCGGCCAGGGGGTCGCCGCCGCGAAGTGCTGTCCGGTAGTGCGCAAGGGCGCGCGCGCGCTGATCGGGCTTGGCATTCGCCTGACACAAGTCATCGCCCAGAGTCCGGTTGGCAGCCGGATGGTCACGAGCCGCGGCGTCTCGAAGCGCCAGCGGCATAGGCGCCTCGCCGGCGGGCCCGCCCGAAGCGCGCTCGGCGCTGGCCGCGCCAGCTGGATGCAGCTCCAGCAGCGCGAGCCGATATCCGGCCTCCGGTACTTCAGACGCTGCGGCGGCGAACAGTGCCTTCGCCTGCTCCGTCAGCTCTGGGTTGTTGATCAACAGGGCTTGCCCCAGCAGCAGCTGGGCGTAGCGGTTGCCGTCGTCGGCGACGCGCTCGAGCCAGCGCATGAGCGGCGGCGCGACCAGCGTCGACGACGCGGCTGACCGCATGGAGCGCCCTGTGGCGTTGGCGTTGCGGGTGGTAACCGGACCCGCGTACGTTGTGCCTCCCGGCAGCGTCACCAGTCCGCTCGAGACCAGCGGCCCCTGAAACACGCCCTGAACCTGGATGCCGGTCGGGTAGAGCCACGTGCCGGGGCCTGCGGGCTGATCAAATTCCCAGAGCCCATCGAACTGGCTGCCGTC
>CAZVMA010000055.1:3183-11243 GCA_964628545.1 uncultured Pseudomonadales bacterium
GGCCCACCCGGCTGTCGCGGGCGGGTCGCGGCTCGTCGGCGAATCGCTGGTTGCCGGTTCCCTCGCGTCGCCCCTTGACCCATTCGCCGTCGTATCGGGTGCCGTCGGGGCGCGATTCCCGTCCGACACCGTTCCGTTCGCCCGCGGTCCACTCGCCTTCATACACCACCGCGGACGTGGTGATCAGCCGGCCGCTGCCGTCAGGCTGCCCCTGCTTCCAGCTGCCAATGTAGAGGGTACCGTCTGCCTCGCGGTGGATGCCGTGGCCGTGGGGGGCGTCCTGCTGCCAGTCGCCGTCGTAGGTCTCGCCCTCGGCGCTGGCCCAGCTGCCGGTGCCGTGTCGAAGCCCAGCGCGCCAGGTGCCGATGTAGCGGCTGCCGTTTGCCCCACGCAGCTCGCCGAAGCCGTCCTGAAGGTCGTTCGCCCACTCGCCCTCGTACACGCCCTCGGGGCCAGTCTGCACACCGCGGCCGTGTCGCACGCCATTGCGTAGCTGTCCCTGATAGCGCCCTTCGCCCGGGCGCTCGATTTCGCCGACGCTGTACGCTGCGGTCGATGGGCCGGCTTCGGCGGTCGATGCGCTTTCAGTCTCCTTTGGGGGCCGCGTCGACGCGCAGCCGGCGAGCAACGCGGGAAGCAGGACAGCCGCGACCAGCAGCGCGGCAATGCTCTGGCCTCGCGCGCTCGGGGCTTGCGCGCTCGGGGCTTGCGATTGTGCCCGCGCGGAACGCCACGCCTCTCGTTCGCGCGAGCGCTGCCCGTCGACAGGCATGTTTTGCGACCGAAATGACAATCCGCGCGTGCATTCGGTAGAGTTCCGGTTCGAAAGGCCGAGGCCGGATGTGGCGGAGGGGCAGGTCATGGCGTTAGAGGGAATCAACAGCGAGTCGGTGACGGCGTGGATGCGGACGCAGATTCCAGAGCTGACGCCGCCGCTCGAGTTTACCCTGATCGCCGGCGGACACTCCAACCTGACCTACCGCTGCGTGGATGCGCGCGGCAGTGCGTTTGTGCTGCGACGGCCGCCGCTCGGGCACGTGCTGGAGAGCGCGCATGACATGGGGCGCGAGCACCGCATCATTTCTGCGCTTGGCCTGGCCGGAGGCGTACCGGTCGCGCCGACGCACGGGCTGTGTACCGATGTCGCGGTCAACGGGGCGCCCTTCTATCTGATGGGGTTCGTAACGGGTACGGTGCTGCACGATGCCGCCAGCGCCGAAGCCATGCCGCTGGCCGAACGCCGCGACCTGGGTCACCACGTGATCGATGTCCTGGCCAAGCTGCACAGCATCGATCCTGACGCGGTTGGCCTCGGCGATCTGGGCCGCAAGGAAGCTTATTTGGCGCGTCAGCTGAAGCGCTGGAACAAGCAGTGGGAAGCCTCCAAAACCCACGAAATTCCCGAGATGGAGGCCACCTCGCGGTTGCTCGAGATGCACATGCCGGAACAGGTTGGTGCTTCGATCGTGCATGGCGATTATCGGCTCGGCAACATGATGGTGGGTGGCGGTCGCATTCGCGCGGTGCTCGACTGGGAGCTGTGCACCTTGGGTGATCCGCTCGCCGATGTCGGCTATCTGCTGAACGACTGGCTGGAGCCTGCTGACGTTGGCGCGGAGACGAAGCCTACGGGCGCGCCCGGGTTCCCCACCCGTGCTGAGCTCACCGCGCGCTATGCGGCGGCGACCGGGCGTGATCTTGCCCAGATCAATTACTACCGGGCTTTCTCGCACTGGCGTTTGGCTGCCATCGGGCAGGGCGTATACAAACGCTATCTGGTCGGCGCCATGGGCGAGAACCGGGGCATGGACCTGACGTCCTACAAGTCGAGCGTGCAGGCACGAGCCGCGGCGGCTCTGGCGCTGCTGACAGAAGCGAACGGGTAGCCCGCCATCCGTCAGGGGTGGGTGACCGGCAGCGTCCCGATCACTCCCAGGGTCGACTCCCGGATCTCGACGCGCTCGATGCCGGCGCGCGGCAGCGCGACGACGATGCAGGGGTGGGTCAGCACCTGGGGCAGGATGGCATCGGCTGACGGCGTGTCCCAGGCCAGGGTAACGACGGCGTTGGCGTCACTGCGCTCGGCCGCGATCAGCCTGAACCCATAGCCGGGTGTGGGCTGGTCGCCTCTCGACACGGCGATCAGGACGTGGCCGGGCGTATCGTTGGCGTCGGACGCAGCCCGCGCCGCGCCGCCGCGGATCGCGGCCAGATCCGCGTAACCGACCTCGCTTACCCCGGCAACCAGTCCTTCGCAGCGATCGTGCGTCAGCACGGCCAGGGCCTCGAGCGGCGCCGCGTTGGCGCAGCCGGCGGTGGCCCAGAACAGGAGCGGACATAGCAGCAGGCGGAAAACACGAATCTCGGTCATAGCGTGATGAGCGGTGCGGGACGGCGATCTATCTGGCGGCCCAAAAAGCCGCGACCCCGGGTCGAACCCGCCGGGTTGGGCGGTGACGTCGGGGTCGCGATGGGCCGCAGGGCCGGGTGTAAAAATGGCGTGTCAGCGCGCAATGACGCTGAAGTCAACTTCGTCTTCTGGGGGAAGGACACTTGAAAGGGAGGACTGCATGAAGCTGCACACACGCCGAAACTGAAAGTGTGTACAGGTTATGTACAGGACAAATCCGTGTCAACCATTATTTCCGTCGGATTCAGATTTTGCGTCGTCAGTCTCGGCTACCCTGCGCCGGATTCGCGAAATCCTCCTCGGAACCGGTTGCCAGAGCGAGCGCAGACTCGAGCAGGGCACGCGCGTGCGCGCTGTCCATCTGCATGCGCGAGTACACCGCGCCAACCGGCGCGCTGACGCTCTCGACGCAGTGCGCCGTGTACTCGGCAAAGGCGTTGAGGCTGCTGATCAGGTCAACCAGATGCCGGACACACTGGTTCGGATCGGTGTCGCTAGCGGCCAGCGCAACCAGTTGCGCGTCGTCGAACTGTCGTGCCGCGGGCAGCGCTTCCACCTCAGCCGATAGCCCGAGCGCGGTGTCCTCGATCGTGCGCCAGTCGCAGGGCCATGACAGCGCGGGAATGTCGCGGCCCGCAACGGCTTCGCGCTGACGCGGCGCCGCGAACTGATACAGCGCAATCACGCGCACGTGGGGCCAGATCGCCAGCACGGCGTCCAGGCGGTGCGCTAGCAGTACGGGCTGCTGAATGATCAGGACATCGACCGGGCAGTCCGCCTCGCGCTGGCTGAGCAGCGTGTCCAGATTGGCCCAGCGCGCCATGACCGCGAGACGATTGTCCGGCCCGGCGGATTGCTCCAGAACCAGCAGATTGAGCCCGGCCAGACCGATGCGGGGCTGCCGGAGCTGGGGCTGCTCAAGCTGGCGGAGAGTCTGGCGCGACTTCACGTGCGCAGCGGCGACGGCCGCGGACGGGCTTGGCGGTGCGCTCGCTCTTGCCGGTTCGGCCGCGCTTGCCGGTTCGGCCGCGGTGACTCCGCTCAGCCGTTCGGACAGCTGCGCAGTGGTCAGCCCGACCAGCGTCGAGATGGGGTGACCGCGTTCGATCAGGGTATGGATCAGGCGCAGTTGCGTGACCTGATGGCCATCGTAGACCCGCGCCCGGCCGGCGCGCGCGGTAGGCGCAAGACCGTAGCGTCGCTCCCAGGCGCGCAGCCGCTCCACCGCGATCCCCGTCATGCTGGCGACGGTGCCGATGCGGTAGCGCTGCAATGAGGGGTCGGTGGTGTTGTCCTGCACGCGGCTTGCCCAGTCGGTGGCGCCGGTCCCTAAGGTCCGGACGCCGGGGAGAGATCCGGCAAATGTACTGTACGAGATCAGTACATCATTGTAGATCGAATCGCGCAAGCAGCAGTTGTTGTAGCGAAAGACGTCAAATCGGATCGAGAGAGCGGGAGCAAAGGGGATTTGGACCAGTCGGCGGCAAGACAAAAAAGAGAGGCGTGGCGACAGCACAGGGGGGGTGCTGTCTTCGCGGCTGGGGGAGGGGGGAGAGCCGCGCCACGCCTTTTACTCATCCGGGCAGGGGGGGCGACCCGGGTAAGTGAGGACCATTTTACGCCGGTGCCGGCGGGGTGAAATAGGCGAAACTCGGTATTTTGTAACCGAACCTTTACCTATTGTTGCCCGATTGTTCGAATGGTCGTGGTTTTCTTGTCGCGGTACGTCCGACAGAATCGCCAGCTATCACGTTTATCGTCGGAGGCCGTGCTGCCATGCGTAACAACCTGGGCCATCTGCTCGCAAAACGCGCTCTGCTGACGCCGCACCGCGAAGCGTATGTCGACAGCCACAGCGACGTGCGGCTCTCGTTTCGTGAACTGAACAAACGCTGCAATCGGCTGGCGAATGCCCTGCTTGATCACGGCATCGCCAAGGGTGAACGCGTCGGGCTGCTGCTGATGAACAGCGCCGAATTCATGGAGGCCTACTTCGCCCTTGCCAAGGTGGGTGCCGTGGTCGTGCCGCTGAACTGGCGTCTGGTGCCGGATGAGCTCGAGTTCATCCTGAAAGACAGCGGCACCACGCGACTGGTGTTCGGCGATGAATTTCTGGACGCCGTAGCGGAACTTCACGCCCGGGGTGAGCGCACGGATATCGTGCAGTGGCTTCAAGTAGCCGGCGCACGCCCGCTGGCGTCCTTCGCCACCGCGTACGAAGCGTTTCGGGACGCGAGCTCGGCCGCCGAGCCGTCCGAATCGCGCGACCAGGCGGGCGTTCGCGCGTGCGACGATGACATGCTCTACATCATGTACACCTCCGGCACCACGGGTCTGCCGAAGGGGGTTGTACACACCCACGCTACAGCCATCTGGGCGTTGCTGACCATCTCGGTGAATGCCGACTACCACGATGGTGATCGCTACCTGTCGCCGTTGCCGATGTTCCACGTCGGCGCGCTCACGCCGATTGCCCTGAACGTCTATCTGGGCGCGACATCGATTGTCATGCGCGCCTTCGACCCGGTACTGGCCTGGCAGTTGATTGAACGCGAACGCGTGACGATCGGGCTTGCGGTGCCGGCCATGCTGAATTTCATGCTGCAGGTACCGGATTTCGACAGGTTCGACCGCAGCAGCTTGCGCTGGATCATGACCGGTGCCGCGCCGGTACCGGTCGCGCTTACGCAGCGGTATGCGGAACTCGGCATCTCGATTCTGCAGATCTATGGCCTGACGGAGAGCTGCGGGCCGGCCTGCCTCATGGACGCGGAAAACGCCCTGCGCATTCCTGAGTCCACCGGCAAAGCATTCTTCCACACGGATGTTCGCATCGTGGACGAGCATGGCAACACTTGCCCGCCCGGCGTCGCGGGTGAGGTGGTGATCCGCGGCCCCCACGTCATGCGCGAGTACTGGAATCGTCCCGAAGCGACCGCCGAAACGCTGCGCGACGGCTGGCTGTACACGGGTGATGTGGCGGTCATGGATGCGGAGGGCTACGTCAGCATCCAGGACCGCATCAAGGACATGATCATTTCGGGCGGCGAGAACGTGTACCCGGCCGAGATCGAAGGCATCCTGATGACGCATCCGGGCATCGTCGAAGCAGCCGTCATCGGGCAGGCCAGTGAAACGTGGGGTGAATCCCCCATGGCCGTGGTAGTGCGCAAGGACGCAAGCGTGTCGGAAGCAGATGTGATCGAGTTCTGCCGTGGTCGCCTTGCCGGCTACAAACGGCCGAAGTCGGTGGCGTTTGTCGACGTGATCCCGCGCAACCCGAGCGGCAAGATCCTGAAGCGCGTACTGCGAGAGCGGTTTCCCGGGCCCGCGCCGGTCTGAGGCCGGGCGTTCGGGTTAAGGTCGGCTTCAGCCACGGTCCGGGCTCAGTTACCGCCCGGGCACAGTCGCCCTCCCGGCTCAGTCACGTTCCCTGCTCAGTCACTTTCCCTGCTCAGTCAGTGTCGGGGCACGGCCCGTGTTCCACCTGAACGGTGGAATGGTCGATGCCGAAGTCGTCGTGCAGTGTCCGTTTGATATCGGCCATCACGCGCTCGAGATCGGCCTCGGGCCGTATGGTCGCGTGCAGCGTCAGCAGCGGCTTCTCGGCGGTCAGCGCCCACGCATGCACGTGGTGAATTTCAATCACGTCCGGCACCGCTTCCGCGAGGACCTGAGCGATCCGGGGCAGATCGATGCCGGGCGGCACGCCTTCCAGCAGGATGTGGCCCGAATCGCGCAGCAGCGTCCAGGCCCCGCGCCCCAGGATGGCGGCCACCACCAGCGCCAGCAGCGGGTCGGCATAGGGCCAGCCCGTCAGCCAGTAGGTCAGCGTTGCGGCGATAGCGGCGCACGATCCCAGCAGGTCGCCCAGGACATGCAGCATGGCGCTTCGAACCGCCGCGTTGCTCTCGCCGCCGTGCAGCCAGCGCCACGCGACGAGATTGACCACCAGGCCGATGGCCGCGATCACCAGCGCGGGCAGCGCGAGCATGGGCACCGGTGCGGCCAAGCGCTGAAACGCCTCGATAACCACCCAGAGCACCAGCCCCGTCAGCAACAGGCCGTTCAGGAATGTCGCCAGCACCTGATAGCGGTGGTAGCCGTAGCTGAGTTGAGAGTCATGGCCGCGGGTCGAAAGGTGCAGCGCAAACCAGGCGAAGGCGAGCGCCGAGGCGTCCAGGAACATGTGTCCGGCGTCGGCCAGCAGGGACAGTGAGCCGGTGAGCAGGCCGCCCGCCAGTTCCACCACCATGAAACCGGCAATCAGCAACAGGGCGCCGCGCACCCGACTGATCGGTGTGCCTCCGTGGGGGCCGTGGGCGTGCGAGTGATCGGCGTGATGCGCGTGGTGATGGCCGTGATGCGCGTGCGCGTGGCTGTTCATGGTGTTGTCAGGCCAGGCGCCTGCGAATCTCCGCTACCGCCGCGATGCCCGCGGTCTCCGACTCTGCGATCGGCATGATGTTGAAGAGCTGACAACCGGCGTCCCGATAGGGCGCGAGAAACTCGGCAATCTCGGCCGGCGTGCCGTACGGGCTGTACTTTTCGAAGCGCTCGAAGGGAATGCGATAAAAGTCTTCCATGCCCTTGGCGACACGTGCCCGCGCGCGCTCCCGGTTGTTGTCCACGCCCACCCACAGCTGCATGCCGTGCAGCGTCGGCGCGGGCCGGTTCCACTTGGCTGCAGCCGCATTCACGCTGGCAGCCGCGGCGGCGAAGCGCTGGGGTGAACACCACACGCCCAGCCAGCCGTCGCCAAAGCGCGCAGCGCGCGCCAGTGCGGCGTCGGAGCGGCCGCCGACGATCATGGGAATGGGTGCCGCTGGTGCGGGCCGGATCCAGCCGCGCTCGAAGGCAAAGAACTCGCCCGCGTGATCGAAACGCTCGCCCGTCAGCAGGCGCTGGACAACGGCGAGCGCTTCGTCCGTCCGGCGTCCGCGAGTCGCGGGATCAACGCCGCACATTGCAAACTCGTTCCGGTCCTCGCCGCCGACACCAATGCCGAGGATCAGCTGACCGGGCGCCGATTCGGCGATAGTCGCCAACTGCCGCGCCACGGTGACGGGATGCCGGAGCGCCAGCAGGTATACGCCCACGCAGACTCGCAGTCGCTCATCCTGGGCGGTCAGGGTGGCGGCATTGATCAGCCCGTCCATGCCGGCACCGACATGAAAGCTCACGTGGTCGGCAACGAAGACATGATCGATGCCGCCGTCGATGATTTGCGCCACGTAGCGCGGCCGCTCTCGAGGTCGGGCCGTCAGCAGGGCGTTCGAAGCGATCGTACCTACCTGCATCGCGTGCGCTCCCTCACAGCAGGGTTTTCGGATCGATGCCGAGCATCACTTTGCCCACGACCTCCCACGTCGGCTGTGCCACCATCAGGTGCTGAGTGGTGACGTGGATATCGCGAAAGCAGCGCTGCAGCGGGCTGGACTCGTAGATCGCGCTACCGCCTGCTGCGTGGTAGAGCAGGTCGACCGCCTCGGCGGCGGACCAGGTGTTGTGGGTCGCGGCCAATCGCAGCTCAGCCTTGGCATCCTGATCAAGGCGCGCGTCGCCCTCCGCCCTCGTCCAGTCGCGGTCGATCGCCGCGTGGGTTAAGGCAACCGCTGATTCGACCAATGCCGTCGCGCGGGCCAGATCG
>CAZVMA010000056.1:0-3833 GCA_964628545.1 uncultured Pseudomonadales bacterium
CGGCCTGCTCGAACACGACCCCGGTGCACTGGTGCTGTTCACCTCATGGCGCCAGCTGCGCGACGTCGTCCGTCGGCAGCCGGCGGACCTGCTGGCCCGGATGAAGATTCAGGGCGACGGCTCGAAACAGGCGCTGCTGGTCGCGCATCGGGCGGCGGTCGATGCGGGTGCGCAGAGCGTGTTGGTCGGGCTCGCCAGTTTTGCCGAGGGCGTCGATCTGCCGGACGACTATTGTCGGCATGTGATCATTGCCAAACTGCCGTTTGCGGTGCCGGACGATCCGGTGGATCAGGCGATGGCGGAGTGGGCGGAAGCGCAGGGGCGCAACGCGTTCTTCGATATCTCTGTGCCCGACGCGGCGCTGCGCCTGGTGCAGGCCTGCGGTCGGCTGATCCGGCACGAGGGGGATCACGGCCGCATCACGCTGCTCGATCGCCGGATCGTCACCAAAAGGTACGGCCGGGTGCTGCTCGACTCCCTGCCGCCGTACCGGTTCGTGCTTGAGGGCGCTCGTTAGGACTGACCCATATCGTCCCGGGGGCGCCGCGCGCCCTCGGGGCGGTGGTCACCGCCCTTGGTTTGCTGACCCCTCAGGCGTTGCCTGCCCGTCAGGCGTTGCCTGCCCGTCAGGAGTTGCCTGCCGCACAGCAGTTGCCTTGAACGCCACGGCATCCCGCACTCGGCGACCGCCGGTCGGGACAGCCTCGAATTTGCCCGGCGAATAGGCCAGCAGCACGCGGTCCTCGAATGCGTTCGACACCCCCCGCAGGTAGGTCACGATGTCCTCCCGGGTGAGGGTGCGAATCGACCCGGCGATCTGTTCCCGGCTGTCAAACCGCGTGAAGCCGAGATCCAGATCCCGCCACAGGCGGTCGCTGCGCTGCGCCAGGTTCCGGTCGCGCTCCAGCAGCTGCGAAAGCAGGCCGGCCCGGAACTGCTCGAACTCGGTCTCCGGCAGCGCCGCCACCGCGGCGATCTGCTCGTCGATGAACGCGCGGGTGCGGGTTTCGATGTCAGCGGCGGAGGCCACCGGCGACTGCACGATGAACACGAGTCCCCCGCGGTCGCGCAGCGTCTGGTTATTGGCCGCCACCACGTAACCCAGCTGCTGCTCGGTGCGCAGGCTGGTGAAGTACGCCTGCCGGATCACGGACGCGGCGAGCGCCGTTCTGGCGCGCGCAGGCAGCGAGCTCTCCGTGTCCTGCACGTACATCACCAGCGCAGCATCCTGATGTTCGATGTCGAGCGGATACCGCACCCGACCGTCTACCGTGCGCACGATGCCGCTGCGGCGCGGGAAGTCTGCGAGCGGCAGGCGCGCGGCGATCGTGCGGGCCAGTGCGTCCACCTCGGCCGGCCGCGCGTTGCCGTGCAGCAGGCCCTGAACGTTCACCCGCGCGAGCCGCTGATCGCGCCAGGTTGCCAGATCGGCGGGCGTGCCGTGCGCGAGCGCGGCGGCCAACGCCTCCGGCGGCCACTGGTCGGAGACCAGCAGGTAGCCAAGCGCACCGATCGCCTGGGTATAGGGCCGCTCGTCCCGATAGTTGGCCCAGTCGCGCAGCAGCTGGTCTTGCAGCACGGCAAATCGCTCTGGATCTATGGTGAGCGTACGCAGGCGATCAAGCACCAGATCCAGCAGCACCGGCTGGCGGTCGTCGTAGCCCCGCACATCGAGCGTGATGCCTGCACCATCCTGGCTGAGGCCATAACCCAGCCCGGCCAGCACGGCTGGATACGCGGCGGCGCTGAGTGAATCCTCGACCAACGCGGTGTAGAGCGCCGCGAACGCGCTGTCGCGGGCCGTGGCCATGCCGCCCTCGAGCCCGAGCGACAGACGCAGATTGGCGCGCGGCGTGCCGAAAGCAGTGTCCCGGTCAACCCACAGCGCAAGACCCGGCGCGGCCTGAATCGGTTCCGGGCCAGCAGGATTATCCGGCACCAGATCCAGGCGCTCCGGCAGGTACGGATTGGGTGTCGGCAGCGACAGCGCCGCCGTAGCCGCGGCCCGCTGGATGGGCCCTCGATCGAGCCGGTAGGGCACGCCAAACCAGCGCTCTTCCGCATTGGTCGAGACGTCGGGGCCCGAGACCGTCATCAGCACGTTGTCGGGCGTCAGCGCGTCGAGATACGTTTTGATCAGCTGCGGGTCGAAGTCGTCCATCAGGTACGGGGCGGCCAGCACATCGACGGCGGGATAGCGCATCAGTGCCGGTGCGGTCTGGTAAACAAAGCCCGTGGCTGACGACTTTTCCTGAAACTGGAAGCCAAGCGCTGCGACGCGGGCCTGCTCCGCATGGCGCCATTCGGCAGGCGACTCCGCCCGCAGCGAGTCGATCCAGTCGAAGACCAGATCAGTGACGGTCTCGCGCGCGGCGTAGCCCGCAGGCGTCAGCTCGATGTCGATCGACAGCAGTCCGTGTCGCTCATCGACGTCGTAGGTTCCCGCCGCCAGCGACTCGATGTAGCCACGCGCGCGCAGCACCTGATGCAGGCTGCCTTCGCCCTCGTGCCCGAGCAGGTTGGCCACGTACTGGTCGGCCTTGGCTCGATAGTGCGGTGTGGCCGCGGGCACCGGAAAGTTGTAGCCGATGCTGTGTCCGTCCTTGATGCTCCGGAAGGTGAGCGTGGCGGGTAGCTGACCCGGCTCGAACAGAGGCGCTGTGGCTGGGGCCGGTCCGATGTTGCGGTTCGGAATGGCCTCGAACAGCGGCGTCACCCAGCCTTCCAGCGCATCCAGCGGCTCGTTCGAAAGCGCAACCAGCGCCATCTGATCGGCCGAGTAGTTCGTCTCGAGGAAGGTGCGCAGCGCCCCGTCGACGCCGTCACCCAGCGTCTCCAGGCTGCCGATATTGAAGCGCGCTTCGGGATGGTTCGGCGACAGCGCCACGTCCAGCACGGCGCTGGCGCGCCAGTTGTCGGCCCGCAGCTGCATCTGGTACTCCGAGTGCACGGCGTTCTTCTCCCGCTCGACGTAGTCGGCGGCCAGCAGCGGCGCGATGAAGAACTGGGCGAAGCGGTCCATCCCGGCCTCAAAGTAGTCGGGCTGGATGTCGAAGAAATAGTTCGTGTGATCGCCCGCGGTGTAAGCGTTGGAGCTGCCGCCGTGCTGGCCGATGAACTGCTGGTACGCGTCGACCTCGGGATACTTGCGGGTGCCGATGAACAGCATGTGCTCGAGGAAGTGCGCGAGGCCCGGATAGGCGGCGGGCTCGTGATGGCTGCCGCGGAATACCACCAGCGACGCCGCAGCCTTGTCGGTGTCGGGGTCTGAGACCAGCAGCACGCGCAGGCCATTGGCCAGGGTGCGGTAGCGATAGGCGCGTTGATCGTTCGGGCTTTGCCGGACCGTAATCGGCTGCGCGTCGGCCCTGGCTTTGGTTTTGGCCTCGGCTTTGCGGTTAGCTTCGGCTTCGGCTTCGGCTTCGGCTTCGGCTTCGGCATCAGCATCAGCCTGTTCGTCAGTGCTTGGCCCCGCCGCACCATCCGCGCCCGACTGTACCGCCAGTCCGTCGGTCGGAGGCGGCGGCGCGGCTACCGGCGGCGCGCTGACGTCCCCGGCGGTCTGCTGACAGGCGCCGGCGGTGAGCAGGCAGCCCAGCAGCAGCACCAAGCGGATGGGGCCGAAGCCGGCGTCGGTAATTGGGGCGCGCGCGCGCCCGATCCGGGTGCGCGATCCTGCTACCTGAACACGGTCGGCGCGTGTAGCCCTGACAGACGGCTTGAACAAGGGAAACTCCTGATCCCGGTGGTGGGCGGATTATACTGACAGCGTCCCGGAGCGTTCAGACAGTGTTCAGTGGGCTCTATGGACACTGCCCGCCACAGGATGTTCC
>CAZVMA010000056.1:3843-11144 GCA_964628545.1 uncultured Pseudomonadales bacterium
CCCGCGTCGACAGGAGTGCAGTGAACCCGATTGACACGCATGCCAGACCCACGCGCGCTCGCCGCTCGGCGCACAGCGTGAAGCTCCCGCTGATCCTGGCGCCCGTGCTGGTGCTGATGCTGGTATGGGGGGCGGTGGCCATTGGCCCCGCCCACGCTGATCCCGGGCCTCTGCTCGGGCCCGGTCTGCCGTCTTCCTCGGCATCGCCGCTGATGCAATCGCTGGTCGAGCCGGCGCGCATCGCCCCGCAGCTGACGCAGGACGAGGCCGCTCTGGCCGTGCAGCAGCAGACCGGCGGCCGGGTGCTGTCCACGGTGCCTGGCTATCGCGGCGGCGCGACTGGCTATGAGGTGCGGGTGCTGGTCGACGGCAAGCGCGTGCGCACCGTCTTTGTCGACGGGCAGGGCAACCTGTACGGCGCGGACTGAGGCGCCCGTGCGCATCCTGCTGGTCGAGGATGACACCGCGCTGCAGCGCCAGCTGGGCGAGCGGCTGCGCCGCGAAGGCATTGCCGTCGACAGCGCCTTCGATGGCGCCGAGGGCCTGTATTTTGGCCGCGAGGTTGACTACGACGCCGCCGTTGTTGATCTCGGACTGCCGAAACTGGGCGGGCTTGATCTGGTGCGGCAGCTGCGCGCCGAGCGTCGGCGCTGGCCCATTCTCATCCTGACCGCGCGCGATCACTGGCAGGACAAGGTCGCCGGGCTCGAGGCCGGCGCGGACGATTACCTCGCCAAGCCGTTTCAGATGGAAGAGCTGCTCGCGCGCCTGAATGCGCTGGTCCGGCGCGCGGCCGGCTACACGACTCCGCTGCTGGAACTGGGCCCGCTGGCGCTGGATACGGCGCGCAAGGCGCTGCGCCTGAACGATGAACCCGTCGAGCTCACCGCGTTCGAGTACAAGGTGCTCGAGTACCTGCTGCTGCATGCCGATCGGGTGGTGTCGAAGACCGAGCTGACCGATCATATCTACGAACAGGATTTCGAGCGCGACAGCAACGTCATCGAGGTCTTCATCGGTCGCCTGCGGCGCAAGCTCGAGCCGCACCATCTGATTCGGACCGTCCGCGGGCAGGGCTATCGCCTGACGCTGGCAGACGCGGATTGAAGAGCGCGATCCAGACGCGATTGCTGGTGCTGACTGCCCTGCTGCTGGGCTCGTTTCTGGCGCTTGCGGGCACCGTGCTTGAGCGCTCGTTTCGCGCCAGCGTGATGAGCGGTGCCGAGGAACAGCTGCGCGTGCTGACGCTCTCGCTGATGGGGCTGGTCGAGACGGTGCCCGGACGCGGCATTCAGCTGCCGGCGTTGCTTCCGGAGCCGCGTCTGGCCGAGCCGGGCAGCGGTCTGTACGCCTGGATCACGGACGCGTCGGGCACGGTTGGCTGGTCGTCGCCGTCGAACGCCGGCACGGCGGCGCCCGCAGCAGCCGGTGTCGAAGCCGCATCCCCCACGCAGGCCGCGCCCGGCGTGCGCGTGCCCGTGGCAGGCCGCGCGCTCGAGGATGATCGGGTGGCGCTTGCGCCCGGACAGTTCGACCTGCACAGCGACCGCGTCGAGGGCGGGGTGCTGCTGCACTTGCGCTACGCGGTGATCTGGGAAGATCTCGATGATGCCGTGCTTACTTTCCACCTGGCGGCCGATCGGGCCCCGTTTGAGGACAGCATCGCGGCGTTCCGCCAGCGTCTGTACCTCGGCCTCGGCGCGGTGACGCTGATTTTCGTCTTGGCGCAATTCGTCGCCATTCGCTTCTCGCTGCGGCCGCTGCGCGCCATGGCCCGGCAGCTCCGCGAGCTGGAGCAGGGGCAGCGGCATCGACTGGGGGAGGATTACCCGAAGGAACTCGATCCGCTGGTCGCCAACCTGGATCGATTTGTCGCGCACGAGGAAGCCCGGCGTCGACGCTATCGGCGGGCCATGGACGATCTGGCGCACAGCCTGAAGACACCGCTCGCCGTGTTGGCTAACGAGATGGTGAACGTGCCGGAACAATCGCGTGAGGTCATGCAGGAGCAGCTTGAGCGGATGCACAGTGCTGTCGCGCGCCAGCTGTCGCGCGCTGCGGTCGGTGGACCGGTGGTGATGGGCCGCAGCGAGCCGCTGCGGCCGCTGGTGGAGCGCTTGGTCCGAGCGCTCGAAATCGCGCAGCGATCTCGTTTTGCGTCTGGTGGCGGCCTGGTGGTGGACATTGACATGCCCGCACAGCTCGGCGCGCGGGGCGATGAGCGTGACCTGCTCGAGATGCTCGGCAACGTGCTGGAGAACGCGTTTCGCTTTGCCCGCAGCCGCATCCAGGTGCGCGCCCGGCGACTGGATCGGTTGGTCATCGAGATTGCCGACGACGGCCCAGGTCTGGCGCCCGCCCTGCGGGCATCGGCCATCCAGCGCGGCCGGCGAGGCGACGAAGCGGAGGCTGGTAACGGCATCGGCCTCGCGGCCGTGGCAGAACTTGCTGAGCTGTATCAGGGGCGAGTGGTGCTCGAGTCGAGCGACCTCGGCGGCCTGTGCGTGCGCATCGAGCTGCCCTGATGCTCTGCGCCGGTCGCGCAAATGCCGCGCGCCCGCCCGTCTACGCGACCTGGGTCCCGGCTTGTGTCAGTGCCTATGTCAGCGCCTATGTCAGCGCCTATGTCAGCGCCTGTGTCAGAGCACGGAAGAACCGGTCGCGCAAAGGGTCGCAGCTGTCATCCTTGGGCCCGATCTCGCACCACGCCTGGGCCAGCGACAGCGGTCGTTCGTCGCGGGTGCCGGTCAGCCCCCCGCGCAAGCGCGCTACCTGCACTTCCAGCCGCAGCGCTTCGTCCTCTGCCGGCGATGCTAAACCGGCAATCAGCTCCGCCTGCACCGCCAGTCGACGCAGTGCATCTGTGGGCACCGGGTCCTGAAAGCGGGCGGCCCGGCGCGCGAACAGCGGGCCGGCGGCCTCCGGCGCGATGCCGCGCGCCCGCGCCTCGATCTCGGCGCGACTGAACGCAGCGTCCTGCTGCTTTAGGTCGGACACCGCTTGCCGTCGCGCCTGCTCGCCCTGCTGCGCGCGCAGCGCGCGATATTGCTCGATCAGCGCTGAGCGCCGCACCGCCAGCGGCTGTCGCAGCGCCGCCGGAAGCGCGTCCAATGGCGACAGTCGTTCCTGCAGATCACGCAGCAGTCCGTCCTGCGCTTCGTCCGGACGCAGTACCGCGAATCGCTGCTCGAACTCGGCCAGCGCTGCGGCACAGACCTCGGCGCTGGCCCGCAGCGCAGCGCCCGCTGCGTCGCGCTCGGCGTCGCGCGCCGCAAACACGGCGTCGCACGCAGCGCGGAATGCCGTCCAAAGGCTTTGATCGAGGGCGCGCGGCTGTGCGGGTCCGACGTTGCGCCAAGCCTGCTGCAGCGATTTGGCGCGTTCGATCCGGGCGACGATCGCGTCATCACCCTGCGCTAACCCTTCCGCCTCGGTCACCAGCGCCCGCTTCCGGTTCTCGTTCTCTGCCCAGTGGGCGCGGATGCGGCCGTGCAGGTCGGCCTGCAGGGTCTCGAACCGTTCCTCCACGGGCTTGCCTGCTGCGCGATCCACCGGCAGATGCTCGCGCCAGGCAGCGCGCGCCGTGCGCAGAATCTGTTCGGCGGCGCGAATGTCGGCTCGTGGCCAGTCGGTTGCGGTCAAATAGGTTTCAAGCTGGTCACAGATCCCCGAGCGAGCGCTCAGGTTCGCGCTGCGCAATGCCGCCTGTTCAGCGAACCATGCCCGACACGGCTCGAAGGCCTGGGCGGCCAGGGATTCGAATTCGTCCGCAAGGGCCTGATCCGCGCGGCGCGTCACCGGTCCGAGCTCACGCCACGCGGCTCGCAGCAGCTTGAGCCGCTCGGCCTGAACGGGGGGCTCGAGTGGCGCGGCGACCAGCGCGCGCAGATCGCCGCACAGGGCCTCGCGCTTGGGCGCCGTGGCGAACGTTTGCCAGTCGCGCAACTCCGCGATCGCGGCGCTGAGCTGATTGATGCGGCGAGCGATGGCCCGAGGTACGTCCGTGCCGCTCAGGGTCGTGCGCACCTCCGCTAGGGCGTCCCGCGCGATCTGGGTCTGTCCTTCGGTCAAGGCCGCTTCGCCGCGGGCAAGCGCCGCGTCGGCGGCAGCAAGCTGCGCGGCAGATGGTGCCGGCACCCGATGCCTCTGTGGCTCTTCCGCGGTCGCGGGCCCCGCAGGCGTCGCTGGAGCCGCGGCGCTGTCGGTGGCTTCGGCCTGAGTTCCAGCGGCAATGTCGGCCTTGATCTCTGGTGCAGCCCCCGGTGCGGTCTCCGGTGCGGTTTCGGCAGCGCCTTCGGTGACTGCCTCGGACGTCGAGTCGGCTGCCGTATCCCCGACCGTATCGGCGGCCGCCTCGACCGTCATGTCGGCGGCTATGTCTGCGGCTATGTCTGCGGCTATGTCTGCGGCTAGGTCGTGGTTTACGTTGGTCTTAGTCACCGCGGGTTCGGGTGGAGGCACCGGCGGCTGCACCGCGGCGCGCAGATCGTCGATCGCAGCGGCAGTATCGCCGCGCGCCCGCAGCTCGGCCTGGGCTGCATCGTAGGCAGCAAGCGCTTCGATGCTGCGCTGGTACAGGTGCTGCTCGCGCGCGAAGGCGGCAGCTGGGTCGGCACCGCCGCTGGCGCGACTTCGCGCCGCATGCAATTCCGAGAGTCGCGCATGGGCCTGCGCGGCTTCCTGCTGCCAGTGTCGGATGGCGTCCTGAGCGTTACGCGCGTGTCGGTTGACGCTCTTGTCGACCCCGCGGGAGCGCTTTTCCAGACGTGCCAGGGCCGCCGCAGTCAGCAGCAGGGGGTGTGCCAGAGCCTGTTCGCGCGCGCTGCCGCGGTGGCGCAGCGCTACCTCGATGACGGCATCAACGTCATTCAGGCCGGCAATGGTTGCTGCATCAGGCGCCGGTGGCGCAGCCCTGGGCGGCGCTATGCCAGCGCCCTGTCCAGCGCTCTGGCCAGCGCTTGCCGCGCTGGTCCGGGCACCCGGGCGCGTTTGGGTCGTCGCGTTCGCCGGGCGCTCGACCCCACCCGGCGCCTTGCGCCCAAGGCGCTCCAGCAGCTTGCGAAACATGATGCGGTAGTAGCCTCAGAGTGCGTTGTGCTTGCCGTCGCAAAGCGGGCTCTTGTCGGTCTGCTTGCAGCCGCAGAAGTAGGCCGTCTTGGTGGTCTCCGCCGTCCAAGAAAGCGGCGTAATGCCGGTGCCTTCGTGGCTGCCGTCGCAGAACGGCTGTTTCTGGCTGCGTCCGCAGGCGCACCACCAGTACTTCTTGCCGGCGGTGACGTCTACCGGGTACGGCGCTTTTTGCGCACAAACGGGCTCGCTCATGGTTGCTGCTCCTTCCTTGTGGTCAGTTCCTGCGGACAGTGCTTGCGATTAGTGCCGGTTGACGGTTGCTTGTTACCAGTCGCCCGATGGCAGTCTGCTGAAAGCCAGGTGCGAGCCGACGGAGGGCCGGTTACGGCCCTGCCGGTGACGTGTTGGCGTTCAATCAGGAGAACGTGCGCTCCTGCCACCACGGGAAATAATCGGGCATGTTTTCTGTGACGCGGCCGGGAAAGCGCGCCGGGCGCTTCTCCAGGAACGCCTCGACCCCCTCGCGGGCCTCGGGCGACTTGCCGGTAAAGAACACGCCGCGGGAATCGAGCTTGTGCGCCTCCATCGGGTGATCAGCGCCCAGCATGCGCCACATCATGTGTCGCACCAGCGTCACCGAGATGGGAGAGGTGTTGTCCGCGATGTCGCGCGCGATGGCGCGGGCTGCGGGCAGCAGGTCCTCTTTCGGGTACACCGCGCGGACAAGCCCGCCTTCCAGCGCTTCCTCGGCGGTGAATACCCGGCCGCTGTAGCACCACTCGAGTGCCCGGCTGATGCCGACCACCCGGGGCAAAAAATAGCTGGAGCAGGCCTCGGGCACGATGCCGCGACGCGCGAACACAAAACCGAAGCGCGCGTTGTCGGAAGCCAGCCGGATGTCCATCGGCAGCGTCATGGTCACGCCCACCCCGACCGCCGGGCCGTTGATGGCGGCGATGATGGGTTTGCGCAATTCGTAGATGCGCAGGGTGAGCAGGCCGCCGCCGTCGCGCGGAATACCCTCCGGTCGCCCGCCCCGGGCTTCAGAATTGAACGTGTCGCCGCCGGCCCCAAGATCCGCGCCGGCGCAGTAGGCGCGGCCGTCGCCCGTCACGATGATCGCCCGGACGGTGTCGTCAGCGTCGGCACGGTCGAATGCGTCGATCATCTCGTTCATCATTTCGCCGGTGAACGCATTCAGGCGCTCGGGCCGCGACAGGGTCAGCGTCAGAATGCCGTCTTCGACGTCATACTTGATGGTCTGGTACGCCATGGCGAGATACTCCTTGGGTCAGGCGTTGCGCGACGAGTCCGGCACCCGGGCTGCAGGTGCACGATTTCAGCTTTCGGTATGGTGCCGACATCGGGACGGATTTGCCACGACGACAGGGTGGCCGTGCGTCTGCTGCGCGTTTGCGGCCGGGTCCCGATATCGATGAGCCTGCCGCTTGACCTCGCCCAGCCCCGGCGGGTGGCGCTCCCGTCCGGTTTGGGATCGTTTGATTCGGGCCCGTTTCTGGAGTCGGCGCGCGCATTTGTTGCCGAGCACTGGTCGCCAGCCCAGGCGCTGCGGCAGCCCGCAGCCGCGCGGGCAGCGTGGTTTCAGGCGCTCGTTCGCGCCGGGCGCACCGTGCCGGACTGGCCGGCCCACTGGGGTGGTGCGGGTTGGCGCGATCTGGAGTGTTACCTGTGGTGGCGCACGCTGTCCGAGGCCGGGGCACCGCGCCCGGATCCGGTGGCAATCGATTGGGTGGGGCCGGCCTTGTGGCTGGCGGGCTCGACGGCCCAGCAGCGGCGCTGGTTGCCCGGCATTCGCGCACTCGAGGTCGCGTGGTGCATGGCGCTGGAGGGTCTGCGCGTACCTCGCATGCGCGCGGCGAGCTCGCCTTGGTCGCTGACCGCCACACTGCCGGCTGTCCCCGGGGCCGCGGTCGCGCGCCACATGTTGCTGCTGCTGGTCGCCGACGACGTGCCCGGCGGCAATCTTGTCGTCCTGGATCTCGCAGCCCCTGGCGTCAGCCGGGAACCAGTCGGCACGGCTGGGGCGGCCGTCATTCATCTGGTCGAGGTGGCGGTGCCGGCGGATGCCTGGGTGAGTCCCCAAGGCGACGGTCGGGCCATCGTCGCGCGGCTGGCGGCGCGGCCGGCGACCTGGCTTCAGCCGGTCGCTGATCTGCGCAGCGTACTGGAGAGCCTCGAGGAAGCGGCGCGTGAATTGCCCGGTGACGCGG
>CAZVMA010000057.1:0-606 GCA_964628545.1 uncultured Pseudomonadales bacterium
CGTGTGGCCGCTCGACGGGGTGCTGGCGCTGCATCCGCTGCACCTTCTGGTGCTGGGCCTGGCCATGATTCCGCCCGCGCTCTGGGAAATCTTTGTCCTCGAGCGTCTGGCGCACGACCGCAGCGTGCACGACGGTGCCGCGAAGCCCGCTGCTGCCGCCGGCGCGCATGAGCGATGAACCCGACCGCGATATGAGCACCGCACCGACCGAACTGCCGGACGGCACGCCGGCGCGCGTCTACCTGCGCCCGGTGCATCGGCGCGACCGCTCGGAGTTTCTCGCGCTGATGCAGGAAAGCCGCGCGCTGCACGAACCGTGGATCAACCCGCCACTCACGCCCTACGCGTTCCAGAATTATCTGGCGCGCACACAGCGGGACGACCACGAGGGGCTGCTGGTCTGCGCGCGCGACGGCCACGCCATCACCGGGGTCATCAATATCAACAACATCGTGCGCGGCACTTTCCTGTCCGCGTCGCTCGGCTACTACGTCGCCGGCCGCCATGCCGGCCGGGGCTACATGCAGGAGGGCCTGGAGCTGGTGAAGGACTACGCGTGTCGTTCACTCGGGCTGCATCGTCTGGAGGCCAACATCCAGCCGGACA
>CAZVMA010000057.1:616-1701 GCA_964628545.1 uncultured Pseudomonadales bacterium
CACCGCTCGCTCGCGCTGGTGCGCCGCTGTGGTTTCGTCAAAGAGGGCTTCTCCACCGGCTTTCTGTTCCTGGACGGCGCGTGGCGCGATCACGAACGGTGGGCGTTCGTGGATCCTCGCCGGGCGCTGCATCACACCGAACGGTTCGAGGGCTGACGATGGCTCTGGGCAAAACAGGGACCACCACGGAGCGCCCTTGGGGTGGCTGGCCCGCTGCGCTTGGCGCGGCCGATATCGCGGCCGGCGCCGTGCAGTTCAGCGAACTGCGCACACTGGGCGACGATGTATTCTGGCTCGAGTCGCGGCCGACCGAGGGCGGCCGGGTGACGTTGCTGCGCGCCACAAGCAACCAGCCCGAGGAACTCACGCCTGCGCCTGCGTCGCTTCGCACGCGGGTGCACGAATACGGCGGCGCGCCCTATCTGCCGACACCGGTGGGCATCTTTTTCGTGGACGACAGCCTCGGCGAAATCTGCCTGCGGGAATTCAAGACGGCCGCCGCCGAACAACCGCGCGTACGCCTACTGACCCGCTGCGCCGGCCGCATCCGGTTCGCCGACTTCGCGTTCGATGCCCAACGCAACCGCCTGATTGCGGTCTGCGAGCGTCCGGGCGCCACCGAGCCGGAGAATCTGCTGGTCGCCCTATCGCTTGCTGGCCCGCCAGTGTGCCCAGACGATCTCGAGGTGCTTCACCGCGGGCATGATTTCTACGCGGCGCCGCGGCTGACAGCGCGGCACGATCGCATTGCCTTCGTGGCGTGGGACCACCCGAATATGCCCTGGGACGGCGCATTTCTGTACGTCGCTGATCTGAATGACGCCGGCTCATGCGTGCTGCCCACCCTCGTGGCGGGCGGCGCCCATGAGGCCGTGCAGCAGCCGGTCTGGTGCGATGACGGCGCGCTCCTGTTCCTGTCCGACGCCAGCGGTTATTGGAACCCCTGGGTGCTGGATGATTCCGGGATGCGGCCGGTGCTCGAGGACGGCGCCGACTACGGCGAGGCCCCGTGGACGCTGGGGCAGTCGACCCTGGTGCCGCTGGGCAGTGACTGGCTGGCCGCGGTCCGCCGCGTCGATCAGGCG
>CAZVMA010000057.1:1747-5909 GCA_964628545.1 uncultured Pseudomonadales bacterium
CCAGCGCAAGCCCCGGGTAGCATCGCGCTGCCGCGACGCGAGCAGTTCCAGAGCCGCGATGGCGGTGCGGTGTCAGGGTTATTTTATGCGCCGACCCATCCTGATCATCACGGCCCGGACGCGCCCCCGCCGCTGCTGGTGCTTGCGCACGGCGGACCCACTGCCCGGGCGAGTGCCGCCCTGAATCTGCGCACCCAGTTTTTCACCGCGCGCGGCTGGGCCGTCCTGGACGTCGACTATCGAGGCAGCAGCGGCCACGGCCGCGCCTGGCGCGACGCCCTGAACGGGCGCTGGGGCGCGCTGGACGCCGACGACTGCGAAGATGCGGCCCGGGCTTTGGTGCACGCGGGCCGCGTGGACCGCAGACGCATTGCCATTCGCGGCTCGAGCGCGGGCGGACTGACGGTTCTGGCGGCGCTGACGCGCGGTAACACCTTCAGCGCCGGAATCAGCGTGTACGGCATCGGCGATCTTGAGGCGCTCGCGCGGGCGACACACAAATTCGAGTCGCGCTACGTCGATACGCTGGTTGGCGACGCCGAGGCACAGCGCCTGCGCTCGCCAATCCATCTGGCCGACCGAATCCAGAGCCCCGTACTGTTGCTGCAGGGCAGCGAGGATCGGGTGGTGCCGCCCGAGCAGGCGCGCGCCATGGTGGCCACCTTGACCGCCCTGCGGGTGCCGGTGGCCTGCGTCGAATATCCGGGCGAAGGACACGGCTTTCGACGCGCGGCCACCATCGAGCACGCGCTGCTCTGCGAGTATGCTTTCCTGTGTCGCGCATTCGGCATCGAGGCAGCCGAAGCGTTGCCCGAACTGGAGATCGACCTGCCGTGACTGCCAGCCTGACTGTTGCCGTGCTGATGGGCGGAACGTCCGCAGAAGCCGAGGTGTCTCGCAGCACCGCTGCCGGAGTTGGACAAGCATTGTCGCTTCAAGGACACACCGTCAGCCTGCTCGAACTGGATAACAGCTGCGCCGACGCTTTGCAGGCGCTACGGCCGGACGTGGTGTTTCCGGCCCTGCATGGACCGCCCGGCGAAGACGGCACGGTTCAGGGCTTCCTTGAACTGCTGGGTCTGCCTTACGTGGGCAGCGGCGTGCGGGGCAGCGCGCTGGCCATGGACAAACATCTGGCCAAGCTGGTCTTTCGCAGCGTGGGTTTGCCGCTCGCCGCCGATGTGCTGATCAGCGCTGACGCCGATCCCGCCGAAGCCGCAGCCATGGCCCGCGCGCGCCTCGGCGACTGTGTGGCCGTGAAGCCGCTGCGCCAGGGCTCTGCCATCGGCGTCACCCGCTTTCCGAACGGCGGCGACACGACCGCCGCCATTCGAGCCGCGCAAGCATTCGGTCACGGGGTGCTGATCGAGCGGTTCATCATGGGGCGTGAGATCACGGTCGGCGTGCTGGATCTGCACGGCAGCCGGGCACGCGCGCTGCCGGCCATCGAGATTCGCACCGCCGCCAACGAGTGGTACGACTTCACCAACCGGTATGCGGCGGGCAAGAGCGAGCACATTCTGCCCGCAGATGTCGCCGCGCCGGTACGGGACGCGCTCGAAGCCATCGCGGTAGCGGCGCACCGGGCGCTTGGCTTGCGCGACCTGTCGCGGGCCGACTTCCTGGTGACCGACGCCGACCAGATCGTGCTGCTCGAGGTGAACAGCCTGCCGGGTATGACGCCGACCAGCCTGTTTCCGGACGCCGCGCGCGCGGTGGGTTTGGCGTTTCCCGCGCTCACCGATGCGCTGGTGCGTAGTGCCCTGGCCCGAGGCCTGATGCCGGGCTGAGGTTATGCCGCCAGCGATGTGACGTCGTGCGGCGAAGAGCGCCACGTTACCAGCCGCAACGCCCGATCAATCTCGTTCAGCCCATCATGTTCAGCGTTAAAGCCTCGCAAGCGCGTGCACCAGCGCGGGGCCGTGGTAGATGAAACCGGTGTAGATCTGCAGCAGGTCTGCCCCGGCCTCCAGACGCGCGCGTCCATCCGCCACCGAGTCGATGCCGCCAACGCCGACGAGCGGATAACCGGGCCCAACGCGCGCGCGGAGCGCCGACAGCGTGGAGACAGCCAGAGAGCAGAGCGGCGCGCCGCTCAGCCCGCCGGCCTCATCCGCGTAACGCGCCCCTTGAAGTCCGGGCCGGGTAATCGTGGTGTTGGTGGCGATGATGCCGTCCACGCCGCCTTCGAGCGCTGCGGCGGCAATGATGTCGAGATCCTCGACCATCAGGTCAGGCGCGATCTTCAGCAACACGGGCACTAGTCGCTGATGCTGCTGGGCCAGCCGCGCGCCCGCCTCGGCCACGGACTCGAGCAGCGGCACCAGCGCCGCGCGCGACTGCAGCGTGCGCAGACCCGGCGTGTTCGGCGATGAGAGGTTGAGCGTGAGGTAATCGGCCGTGCCGTACACGGCCGTCATGCCGGCGACGTAATCATCTGCCGCCGACTCGAGCGGCGTGTCTTTGTTCTTGCCCACATTGACACCCAGCACCACGCCGTCCAGTCGCCCGCCCTGACGCAGCGCCGACAGCCGCGCCGCAGCGGCAGCCAGCCCACCGCTGTTGAACCCCATGCGGTTGATGATCGCGCGCTCGGCAGCCAGCCGAAACAGCCGTGGCTTCGGGTTACCGGGCTGTGGGCGGGGCGTGATCGTGCCGACCTCGATGTGTCCGAACCCCAGTCGAGCGAGCCCGAGCACCGCCCGGGCATCCTTGTCCAAACCGGCGGCCAGACCCACCGCGTTCGGGAATTCGACCCCGAACAGGCGCCTTGGACGACCCGGTGCGGGACGCACGGGGCCCGGCAGCTGCCCAAGCGCCGCGAGGGCGGCCAGCGCCACGTCGTGGCTGCGCTCGGCATCGAGCGCGAACAGGCACTGGCGAAGAAGCGCGTACATGACGGGTGCACCACGGCAGCAGGAGACGCGGCATTCTACGTCTCATCAGCCGGGCATGGCGAAAGGCGACCGGGTCCAACCGTGGTCGCCCTGGACAAACGCCGGCGGGCCGCCGCAACCGGACGCGCATGCGGCTACAATGGCCGCCGGCATCATTTCGGGTGAACAGTCATGCACAGCGCATCTGCCGAACGGGAGCGGCTGCAAGCCGTCGGCACCTGGCTGTCCGGTCGCGTCATTGGCCAGAGCGCGCTGCTCGAGCGGCTGCTGGTGGCGCTGATCTGTGGCGGCCATCTGCTGGTCGAGGGCGCGCCGGGCCTGGCCAAAACGCGCGCGATCAAGGAGCTCGCCAGCGCCGTCGACGGCGACTTTCACCGCATCCAGTTCACCCCCGACCTGCTGCCGAGCGACATCACCGGCACCGAGGTGTTCCGGCCCGAGGATGGCAGCTTCAGCTTTCAGCCCGGTCCGATCTTCCACAACCTGCTGTTGGCCGACGAGGTGAACCGCGCGCCGGCGAAGGTGCAGTCCGCGCTGCTGGAAGCGATGGCCGAGCGTCAGGTGAGCGTCGGTCGCACCACCTTTCCCCTGCCCTCGCTGTTTCTGGTGATGGCCACGCAAAACCCGATCGAGCAGGAAGGCACATATCCGCTGCCGGAAGCCCAGCTGGACCGCTTCCTGCTGCACTTGCGAGTGGGTTATCCCGACGAGGCCGCCGAAAAGCAGATCCTGCATCTGGTGCGCAGTGAGGTAGACCGCACCGCAGCGCCCGCCGCACCGCCCTTGCGGTTGACCGAAGCCGACCTGCTGGCCGCGCGCCGCGCGCTGCAGGACATGCACATGGCCGAGCCGGTCGAGCGCTATCTGGTCGGTCTGGTAATGGCCACACGCGAGGCGCGCGGCGTGCTGCATGAATGGATCGAATACGGCGCCAGCCCGCGCGGCACCATCGCGCTGGATCAGGCCGCCCGCGCTGTGGCCTGGCTGGCCGGGCGCGACTACGTGACGCCCGCGGACGTGCAGTCGGTCGCCCACGACGCGCTGCGCCATCGCCTGATCCTGTCGTTCGAAGCCGAGGCCCAGGGCGTGACGCCCGACCAGGCCATTGACCGGCTGCTCGAACGCGTGCCGGTGCCTTAGGGGCGCAGGGGCAGCCGCCGGTGATCAGCCAACCGTTGCGTGGCGCGCACGTGGGTCTTGCCGATCTGCTGGCGCTGCGCTTCGCCCCGCTGCCGGCGGAACGCGTATCCGGCGCGGCGCAGAGC
>CAZVMA010000057.1:5919-8786 GCA_964628545.1 uncultured Pseudomonadales bacterium
CGCAGAGCGCGCGCGGCGGCACCCGGCTGTCCCGCCACCGGGGTCGCGGCATCGACTTTTCCGAGGTGCGCGGCTACGCGCCCGGCGACGACGTGCGCACCATCGACTGGAAGGTCACCGCGCGCAAGGGCCGACCGCACACCAAGGTATTCCGCGAAGAGCGCGAGCGACAGACGCTGCTGTTCGTCGACCAGACGCAGTCCATGTTCTTCGGCAGCCGGGTGCGCCTGAAATCGGTCGCGGCCGCCGAGCTGGCCGCGCGGCTGGCCTGGCGCGCGATCGCGGAACAGGACCGCGTGGGCGGACTGGTGGTCGGCAACGATACCGTTGTCGCGCACGAACCCTATCGGCAAATGAAGCCGCTGGCGCGCCTGCTCGGCGATCTGGCACGCATCAACGGTACGCTGGCGCGCGGCCGTCCGTTGCCGGATCCGGCGCACATGGCGCAGGCGCTTTTGCGCCTCGGTAGACTGGCCCGGCGCAACCATCGCATTTATCTGATCAGCGACTTCCAGCCGCTTGCCGGCCACTGGCGCGATGCGCTGGGCGCGCTGGCGCGCCAGAACGAAGTCGTGGCGATCCGCATCTGCGACCCCATCGCGGCCGAACTGCCGCCAGCAGACGTGTACACGATCACCGACGGCGCGGACCGCTGGCAGTTCGACGCGGGCGAACCCCGGCTGCGCGCCGACTACCGCGCCCGGGCGGCGGATCACGCCGGCGCGTTCACCGCACTCTGCCGCGATACCGGCGTGCCTGCCTGGGTGCTGGGCACCGATCAGCCGCTCGACGCCGCGCTGACGGGCCTGTGATGCAGTCCGATCTGCTCCAGCAGCTGCGCGACATTCGCACGCCACCGCCGCCCGAGTGGTGGCCGCCGGCGCCGGGCTGGTGGCTCGTTCTGGGGCTCGCGGTGGCGCTTGTCGCCTATGCGGCGCATCGGGTGCGCCGCGCGCGGCGGGCCAGTCTGCCGTTCCGCACGGCGCGCGCGCTGCATGATGCGCTGGTGACCGAGTTGACCGCCGGGCGGCTTACCGCGCACGGCTACGCCCACGCGGCGAACGAACTGCTGAAGCGGGTGTTCGTGCACGCGCTCGGCCAGAGCGCGGCGCGACCGCTGACCGGTGACGCGTGGCTGCGCCTGCTCGACCAGGCCAGCATGGATCAGCAATTCACCCACGGTCCGGGCCGCGCGCTCGGCGAGCAGCGCTTCGACCCCGGCGCGCATATCGACGGCGCGGCGCTCGCCGCACGCGTCGCCGACCTGCTGCGCGAACTGTCGCCACGCACCCGCGCGCGCCTCGGCAACACCGCACCATGAGCGCGCTGGATCACCTGACCCTGCTCTGGCCATGGTGCTTTCTGGCGCTGCCGCTACCCTGGCTGGCGCGACGCTGGCTGCCGGCGTTCGACCCCTCGGCGGCCGCCCTCACCGTTCCTGCGCTGGCCCGTTTCCGGGGCAACGACACCGCTGATGCAGCGCCCGGACGCCTGCCGCGACACAGTCTGATCCTGCTCTGGTGCGCCTGGCTTGCGCTCGTCACGGCCGCAGCCCGGCCGGAATGGGTCGGCGAACCGGTCAGCCTGCCGGTTACCGGTCGCGACGTCATGCTGGCGGTCGACCTGTCCGGCAGCATGGGCACCGAGGACATGGCCCTGAACGGCGACACCGTGAACCGCTTAGTCATGGTGAAAGACGTACTGGGGCAGTTCATCGAGCGCCGCACGGGCGACCGCCTGGGCCTGGTACTGTTCGGCACCAACGCCTACGTGCAGGCGCCGCTGACCTTCGACGTCGCCACCGTGCGGCGGCTTCTGGACGAAGCACCGATCGGCATCGCGGGTGGGCGCACCGCTATCGGCGACGCCATCGGGCTTGGCGTCAAGCTGATGCGCGAGCGGCCCGCCGATCAGCGCGTTCTGATTCTGCTGACAGACGGCGCCAGTAACGCCGGCGAGATCGACCCGCGCACGGCCGCGGACCTCGCCGCCGCCAATGAGGTGCGCATCTACACCATCGGCGTGGGCGCCGACACCATGCGCCTGCCCGGGCTGTTCGGCGCCCTGACCGGCATGGTCAACCCCTCGGCCGACATGGACGAAGACACCCTGCACGCCGTGGCCGAGCGCACCGGCGGCCGCTACTTTCGCGCCCGCAGCACCGAGACGCTGACCGAGATTTACACCCTGATCGACGCACTGGAACCGATCGCGCAGGACCCGGAAATCTACCGTCCGCGCGCGACCCTGTACCACTGGCCGCTGGCGCTGGCCTGGGTGTTGATCGTCGCACTCGGGCTTTCCGCCTTGCGTCGGGCCGGCCGCCATGTCTGATGCCTTGCTCCCCATGGTGCACTTCGTGCGCCCGATGTGGCTGCTCGCGCTGCCCGTGGCCCTGCTGCTTGCCTGGCGCTGGCAGCGCCGGGTGCGCACCCTCTCGCGCTGGCTGGGCCGCATCGATGCCGAACTGCTGCCGGCGCTGATGGAAAGCGGGCGCGGCGCGCGCGCGCATTGGCTGCCGTGGCTGGTGGGCGCCGGGCTGGCGGCCGCCGCCATCGGCCTTGCCGGTCCCAGTTTCGAGCGCCTGCCGCAGCCGGTCGAAAGCGCCAACGACGCCGTGGTGGTGGTGCTCGATCTGTCGCTATCGATGCTGGCCGAGGACGTGAAGCCATCGCGGCTGGTACGCGCGCGCCAGAAGATCGCCGACCTGCTGCGGCTGCGGCCCGAGGGCACCACAGCGCTCATTGTCTACGCCGGCAACGCCCACACGGTGGTGCCGTTGACCACCGACAGCCGCACCATCGAGAACCTGCTGCCGGCGCTGACGCCCGCCATGATGCCGGTATTCGGCAGCGAGCTTGGCGACG
>CAZVMA010000057.1:8852-11120 GCA_964628545.1 uncultured Pseudomonadales bacterium
CTGCTCGGCAACGCCGGACGCACATCGGGCTTGATCATCGCCATCACCGACGGCGTCGATCGCGAGGCCGACGTCACCGAGCGCAGCGACCCGCGCTTTCCGGTGGCAGTGCTGGGGGTGGGCACCGACGCGGGCGGCAGCATTCCACTGGGTGCCGCCGGTCGGCCGGACCAGGTGCTGCGCACCCAGCAGGGCGAAACCATCATCGCGCGCCTGGACGCGGAGCGACTGCAGGCGGTCGCGGACGCTATGCACGGCCGCTACGCAACGCTGGTCATCGACGACGGCGACCTGAGCGCGCTGCTCGACACGCCGCGCACCGATGCCGACGCCACCACCGCCGTCGACCGCACCTTCGACCTCTGGGCTGATCGCGGCTACTGGATTGCGCTGGCGCTGCTGCCCTTGCTGTTGCTCGGCTTCCGGCGCGGGGTTCTCGCCAGCCTTGCGCTGCTGTTGGTGCCGCCGCCACCGGCCACTGCCAGCGTGTGGGATGACCTGTGGCAGCGGCGGGACCAGCAGGGCTATCAGCATCTCATCGAAGGCGCGCCGGAGCGGGCGGTCCGCGAGTTCGAGGACCAGAACTGGCGCGCCGCAGCCCTGTATCGCGCCGGCGAGCATGCGCGCGCAGCAGAATTGTGGTCGAAACCGGCATCACCCGGGGAGTCGGCGGCGAGCCCAGAAGCCGATACGGCCACGCGGTCCTACAACCGGGGTAACGCGCTGGCGCAGGCCGGCCGGTATGCGGATGCTCTGGAGGCCTACGACGCGGCGTTGGCGGCAAGCCCGGACGACGCCGACGCCCGCTTCAACCGCGATCTGGTGGCACGCATTCTGGAGCAGCAGGCCGAGGATCAGCGCCGCCCGGACCCAGGCCAGGACGGCGCAGAGGGCGAGCAGCAGCAGGGGCAGGGCGATGCCGGCGAGAACCCTGCGGCGCAATCGGGCACGGAACAGGCGAATGCCGACGACGGCGCGCCTGCCGATCCCGAGCGCTCCGATTCCGACCCTGCGGCTGGCGAGCGCAACCCGGATGCTCAAGCGCTGACCGAAAGCGCCGAGCCGCTGCAGGATCCGGATGCCCTGGAGCAGTGGCTGCGGCGCGTTCCGGATGATCCGGGCGGACTGCTGCGGCGGAAATTCCAGCACGAAACCAACCAACGCCTGCGCCGCGGCGAATACCGCGCACGCGACCCGGAGAAAATCTGGTGAGGCGCGGTCCCAAATGGCTGCTGCAGGTGGAACCGGCCAGGCCGCTCCGGCAGTTGCTCGCCATCGCGCTGCTCACCCTGATCGGAAGCGGCCTGATCGGGAGCAGCCTGGCCAGCGCCGAACCCCGCGTCACGGCGCGCATCGATCCACCAGTAATCGACGAGCTCGAAACCGCGCGCCTGACCATCCGCATTGCCGACGATCGCGGCGACACCGAGGTCGCCCCTCCGGACCTGGCCCCGCTCGAAACCGACTTCGAGGTGCTGGGCACGCAGACCGCAAACCGCTATCAATCCGTGAACGGCGCCGTTGAATCCTGGGTCGACTACACCATAACCCTGCGCCCGCGCCGCGCCGGCACGCTGGATGTTCCCGCCCTGAGCATCGGCGGCGCACGCACCGAGGCGCTCACGCTCGGGGTTCGAGGGGTACCGAACGAAGTCCGCGCCGCGATCGACCGCATGGTGTTCTTCGAGCTCGAGATCTCTCGGGACCCGGTGTACGTGCGCGCGGAAACCGTGCTGACGCGCCGGCTCTACTATTCGGGCGACACCCAGATCTACAGCGACCTGCCCGGCGCCCCCGAGATTCCCGATGTCCAGGTCGTGCCGGTCGGGGAAACCCAATCAACCACGGCGGTGCGCGAGGGAATGCGCTATGGCGTGATCGAGCAGCGATACGCGCTGTTCCCGGCCGTGGCCGGCGAGCTGCGTATTCCGCCGATTGCCCTGACCGCCAGCGTGCGCCTGATGCTGGACGGCACCGTTCGCCGCACCGGCGCCCGGGTGCGCAGCCCGGAACGAACCGTGAACGTGCTGCCGATTCCGCCGACCTGGCCGCGGGGCACGCCCTGGCTGCCGGCTACCGACGTGACCATCACCGATCGCTGGACCCCCGATACGCGCGCGCACGCCGTCGGCGAGGCAATCGAGCGCACCATCGAGATCGGCGTCGCCGGGAATCTGGCGGCCGCCATTCCGCCCCCGCCCGACGCGCTGCCGGCGGATCTGCTGCGCCAGTATCCCGAACCTGCCGCACTTGAGGACGACCGAACCG
>CAZVMA010000058.1:0-7486 GCA_964628545.1 uncultured Pseudomonadales bacterium
ATGAACGTCGGGATATTGCCAATGACGTACCAGTCGCCCATGAAGCGGTCGAGGTCGACGTAGGGTACGGTGGGCATCAGGTTTTCGGGTTTGCTTGCGCAACCCGTCAGGCCGCCGAATAGAGCGGCGGCCAGCAGCGTGAAGACCCTCGGCATGCGGCGGCGCCCGGCGTAGGCGGCGCGGGCCGGGGCAGCATCCGAGCGCTCGCGGGGCAGGTGGTGTGCGGATGATCTGGGCACGCAGGCCTCCGGCGGTGTCGTGGTGGCTGTCAGACTGCCGGCGGCACCGTCGCCCGCTCGTGAAAGGGCCGCGCTCAGTTTTCCGGATCGAACATGGGTGTCCACGTATCCAGCACGTAGCCGCCATCCGCGATCAGATCCGCCCCGTTGATATAGCGGGCGGCTGGTGAACACAGAAACGCACAGATCGCGGCTACTTCGTCGGCTTCGCCCAGCCGGTGCGCCGGAATGTCGCGCAGCGCCTGCTGCTCGTAGTCTGGCGTGTCTGCGTAGGCGAACTCTTCCTCTCGCACGCCTGCGGTTGCGATCGTGCCGGGCGCGAGCGCGTTGATGGTCACGCCCTTGCGGGCCAAGTAGTAAGCCATGGTGCGCGTCATGCTGACCACGCCCGCGCGCGCGGCGCCGGAATGAATAAAGGGTGGCGCGCCGCGCTCGAAGGAGTAAATGTGGACGATGTTCACGATGCTGCCGAAACCGCGGCTGACCATGTGGCGCGCGACGCGCTGGGTCACGTTCCAGGTGCCGTTCAGATTGAGATCCACCACCGAGCGCCAGCCGTTGTCGCTGATGTCGAACGGTTTGGCGGGGAACTGGCCGCCCGCGTTGTTGATCAGAAAATCGATCTGGCCGAAACGCTGCAGCGCGCGCTCGATCAGGGTGTCCACTTGCGCGACATCGCGCACATTCGTCTGCAGCGCCAGGCACTGCCGGCCGAGCGCCTCGATCTCCGCCCGGGTGGCGGCCAGGTGCGCCTCGTTGCGGCTGGCGATCACGACGTCCGCGCCGAGCCGGGCAAAAGCCAGCGCGATCTCGCGCCCGATGCCCCGGCCGCCGCCGGTCACCAGCACCACGCGGTGGGCAAACAGGTCGGGCGCGAAGGTGGCGAGTGGCGGTGCGTGCATGGCAGGGTTCCTCGGCAGCGCGCCGTTGGCTGGGCGACCGTGTCAATGCCCGTTGGCGCCTGAAACGGGTGACTCGCCGACGATACGACAACGCTGGCGCGCTGGCGAGCGGCCCGCGCCCGGACCAGAATGGCGGCCCGGCGGCCCCAAGCGCTTGGCAACGGTTGCGGGTTTCACGCGATGGCAAGGACCTCAGGATGAACGGCAATTCTCTCGGCACAGCGCAGGCTTCGCCGTGCGTGATCCTGCGCGTTCAGGAGCGAATGGACGGTTCCGACAGCGTCGGATGGCGCGTTCCCGCCCGCTCGAGTGACGCGCCGTGAGCGGACGTCCCCGCGACCTCGAGACGTTTCGTCCCTACGCCGCCGAGATGCCGTTGGCGTTGCTCGCGCGCTCGGGCGCCGCGCCGGAAGACGTGGCGCAAGTCGTAGCGCTGGACCTCGTTCGGGTGGCCAAGCTGCGGGGCGAGATCGTGGCCGCTTACGGCATTCGCCCGCTCGGCCCGGTTGCGTATCAGCTGGTGGCGCTCGCGGTTGAGCCGGCCTGGCGCGGGCGTCGATTTGGTCGCTGGATGCTCGGGCACGCGCTCGGGCTTGCCGAATCGCGGGGCGGCCGCGAGGTCTGGGTGCAGGGGTGCGCGCACGAGCGCTTTCTGGCGCGCGCCGGTTTCGCGCCGATTCGTTGCGGCTGGCCACCCCAGGAAATGGGGCCCGAAGGGGGCGGGGCGGCGCACCTGTACCTGGCGCTTACCCCCGAGTAGCGCTACTGCGGCAGATTGTCGGTGCGCGCCTTGCGCCCGAGGTAGCCGCCGTGATGACGCAGACCGTAGTCTTCGCGCGTGACGCCTTTCGCTTCGAGCAGCGCCAGCGCGATCGCGTCGCTGATGGCCAACATGACGGCCATGCTGGCGCTCGGCGTAAGGCCGAGCGGACAGGGCTCTTCGATCACGCCCATGTCCAGCACCATGTCCGCAAGCGCCCGCAGCTCGGAGTCGGGGTGCGAGGTGACGCCGATCACCGTAGCCACGCCGAGGTGGCGCGCCAGCTCGAGAATCTCCAGCACCTCGCGGCTTTTGCCGCTGGTCGAAAACGCGATCAACACGTCATCGCGCGCCACCACGCCTAGATCACCATGGGCGGCTTCCGCCGGGTGAATGAAGTCGGCGGGGGTCGCGGTACTGCACAGGGTTGCCGCGAACTTGCGGGCGATGTGGCCGGCCTTGCCGATACCGGTTGTGAGTACCTTGCCTCGGCAGTCGCGCAGACACAGCACGGCCTGTTCGAACTGGTCGTCGATCGTGACGCGGCTGATGGCCGCGGCCTCGGCCGCGAGTACGGCGCGCATCCGTTCCTTGATCTGCATGTTCCGGGTCTCCCGAGGCTGGCCCGGCGGCAGCGCCGCCGCCGGGTGCGGCATGTTGTCACGCATATCCATGCCTCTCAACAGCGCTGCCGCGGGATCTTCGCGCTGCATTGACACCCGGCCAGCCCGCTCGCAGAGTCCGCGGTCTTGGGGTGGGGAGGCGCAAGCATGACCGCACGTGGTCCGGAGCAGAGATCGGCCCGGGAGCGCCTGATGCCGCTGCCGCAGCAGGTCGTGTGGTTGTCGGGACCGGTGCCCGGCGCCGGGGCGCGTCTGCAGCCCGTCTACTGCCAGGCGCGCACGGCGCGGCTGGAGCGGGCGGTGGCGCGCTACCTGGCGCTCGGGCCTGATGCCCATGGCGCCAAGTCCCCGACCGCCACACTCGAGATCGACTGCGCGCAGGCGAGCGCGCCCTGGCCCGCGCTCGATGACGACGAGTCCTACCGCATCGAAATCACCCCGGCGGCGGTGCGGATCAGCGCCGCGTGCGAATGGGGTGTGCTCCGGGGCCTGGCTACCCTCGCGCAGCTGACCGATGCCGACGGCAGCCTGCCCGCGGTTCGGGTGCAGGACGCGCCGCGGTTTCCCTGGCGCGGTCTGACGCTCGACGTGGCCCGGCATTTCCTGCCGCTGCCGGATCTGCTGCGCACGCTGGACGGCATGGCGTTCTGCCGCATGAACGTGCTGCATCTGCATCTCACCGACGATCAGGGCTTCCGGTTTCCGAGCGCCGCCTTTCCCCGCCTCGCAAGTGCCGACGCCTACAGCCGGGAGGCGCTGATCGCGCTGGTCGACTATGCCGCGGATCGAGGCATTCGCGTGGTGCCGGAGCTCGATATGCCGGGCCATGTCTCGAGCTGGCTGACAGCCTATCCCGATTGGGGCGCAGGTCCTGCCGTGCCTTCCCGGCGCTTCGGCGTGCACGAGGCCTGTCTGGATCCGACTCGGCCACAGGTGCTGGAAGCGGTGGATACGCTGCTCGGGGAGCTGGCCGAGGTGTTTCCGGACGCCTACCTCCACGTCGGGGGCGACGAAGTTCATCCGGCGTGGTGGACGCGCTCCGAATCGATTCGCAACGCCATGGCCGCGTTGGGGCTGGATACCGTCCAGGATTTGCAGGCCCGCTTCAGCGCGCACGTCGCGCAGCGGGTCGCAGCGCTCGGTCGCCGCATGCTGGCGTGGGATGAGGCACTGCACCCGACCCTGCCCGCCCACGTGGCGGTGCAGAGCTGGCGCGGGGCGACGGCCCGGGACCGGGCGCTCGATGCGGGCCACGACTGCATCGTGTCGGGCAACTATTACCTCGATCTGATGTTTCCGGCCGACGTGCACTATGGTTTTGATCCTGCCGCTGCGGAATCGGCGCTGGTGACGCGCGAGGACGCGCTGGGTGATGACCCCAGGCTTGCGCATGTGGCTGCCGGCATGCGCTGGACGCGGCACTGGCGAGAAGCCGCACCGCTGCCGCCGCGCGGCTTGCCCCGGGGCCGAGTGCTTGGTGGTGCGGCTTGCCTGTGGGCCGAGCTGGTGGACGCTGACGCGCTTGACGTTCGCCTGTGGAGCCGCCTGCCTGCGCTGGCGGAGCGCTTCTGGTCGGCGTCGGACGTTCAGGACGTCGGCGATATGCGGCGTCGGCTTAGAGGGCTTCAGTCCGCGCTGCCGCGAGCGGGCATCGACCTTGCGGCGCAGGTCCACGCGGGGCTTAAGCGCGCCGGCGTGGCGCCGGCCTGGATGCCGTTGATCGAGATGCTGGAGCCCGTCAAGTGGTACGCCCGATTGCTGGGCGCAGATGCGCTCGCCGCGCGGCTTGCGGGTCGCGAGATGCCCCTTTCCAGACCCTATACCGCGGATACGCCGCTCGATCGGGTGGTCGACATCCTGCCGCCGGAGGCGGTGGCCGCGCACGATCTGGCGGACGACTGTGCCGCGGCCGCGGCGGGTGACGCGGCGGCTCGGGACCGGCTGCTGGCGCGAGCCGCGGGTTGGCGAGCCCTGCCGGTCAGCGGTGCGGGACCGGTCGAGCTCGAGCCGCTGGCCGAGCGACTGATCGATCTGGGCCGCCTGCTCACCAGCGTGTTGGCGGACGACCTGACGCGCGCAGAGGCGCTGGCGCGGCTTGGCGATCTGGAAGCACCCGTGGGTGAATACGTCCTCGCGCCCGTGCCGGTGCTGCGGGCCTTTTTTCGGGCATGAATTCGGACAAGAGGTCAAACATGCCCCCGGGTACGCCGTCAGACACGCCCGATGCAGCGTCAGTTGACCAGGGTCCGCGCCCCGTCGTGGACGTCGGCGCCGTGCGGGCGGCGATGGCCGCCGGCTGGTGGCCGGCCGTCCAGGTTCGACCGCTGGGAAATGGCCATATCCACCAGACCTGGCGAGTGTCTGCGGGACCTGGCCACCCGCCCCTGGTGGTGCAGCGCCTCGCGCGCGCGGTGTTTGCCGATCCGGTAGCCATGACCCGCAAGGTGGCGGCCGTGATCGCGCATCTCGATGCCGGTCGGCGGGCGGGCCGATTGGTGCCGGCGGTACCCGCGCTGGTGGCCACGCGCGCAGGCCAGCTGACGCACCAGTCGGAGGACGGCACCTGCTGGCGCGCGTTCCGCTGCATCGAGCCGGCCCGCACGCTGGAGACGCTGGCTCGGCCCGCGCAAGCGGAGGCCGCAGGACGAGCTTTCGGCGCACTGCAGGCGGCGCTGGCGGATTTCCCGGGCGCCGTGCCGGACCCCATTCCGGGCTTCATGCAGCTTGGGCACTACCTCGAGCGGCTCGACCGAGCGTTGGCGTCGAACCCGTCGGAAGGCGCGCTGCCGCGCGTGCAGGCTCTGCTGCGCGTGATCCATGCGCGACGCGATCTGGCGGACGCATTTTCAGCGCGCGACCGGCTGGTGCACGCCGACTGCAAGGTGAACAACCTGCTCTTCCACCCCGACCAGGACGATGTCGTGATCGCGGCCCTCGATCTCGATACGGTCATGCTGGGGCACTGGGCCTGGGACGCGGGTGACCTGCTGCGCTCCGCGAGCGCTGGCGCCCCGGTTCTACATCCCGCGCGGGGCGGTGGGCCGCGATGGCGCGTGCCGCCGCCGGACATTGAACGCTTTGCGGCCGTGGTGCGCGGCATGCGCGCGACCGCGGGCATCACCGCCGCGCCGGACGAGTGGCTGCGCGCGCCGTTGTACGTCACCGTCATGCTGACCGCTCGCTTCCTGACGGATCACCTCGAAGGCGATTGGTACTTCCGGGTGTCCGCGCGCGGCGACAATCTCGATCGCGCAGAGGCCCAGTGCGCGCTGCTGCAGGGCTTCGAGCAGGTGGCCCCGGCCCTGCAGGCGGCCATCGCGTGAGCGGCAGCGGCGTGCCGTGGTGGCGCATCGTCCCGGCATTGGCGTGTGGGCTCGCCATGTTCGCGCTGGCGCCGATCCTGGTGCGACTGGCCGGCCCCGACGCCGATGCGGTGGCGCTGACGGCAGTGCGGACGCTCGGGGCCATGATGGTGATCGTGCCCATCTGGTGGTGGCACCCCACGGGTCGTCGGAGCCGGCCGCAGTCCCGTCCAGCGGCGGCCTTCGGACAGCGGCATGCGGGATGGCTGGCCGGACTTTTACTCGCCTTGCACTTCACGCTCTGGACTGCGTCACTCGGCTACACCAGCGTCGCCTCGGCCTCGGTGCTGGTCACCTGCCACCCGGTGCTGCTGATCGTCATCGAGTCGCTGCTGTTCGGTGCCCGGTTCGGCGCTGTCACGTGGGTCGGGGTTGGGATCGCGTTCGCGGGTGCGGTGGGGCTTGCGGCCTCGGCGCCGGGCAGCGGTCCCGGCGCGCCCCAGCCCATGCTCGGCAACCTGCTGGCGTTCCTCGCCGCGTGTCTGTTCGTTGGCTATATCCTGATCGGTCGGCGGGTGGCCGGTCGCCACAGTTGGCTCGACTGGGTCACGCGCGTGTACAGCGCGACCGCCGTGTTCACGCTGGCGCTGCTGCTCGGGCTGTCGATGATCGGAGGGCGGATGCCGGAACTGTCGACCGGCGTGATCGCGGCTGGCCTGGCGCTGGCGCTGGGCGCGCAGCTGGTCGGACACGGCGCGTTGAACTACGCGGTGCGCTACGTGGCGCCGACCTTGCTGTCGACCCTCATCCTGGCGGAGCCGGTGTTCGCCACGTTGCTGGCCATCGCCGTCTTCGAGGAGATTCCGTCAACGGCAGCGGCGGGCGCCATGCTCATTGCGCTGTTCGGAATTGTCCTGACCTGGTGGTCGCGGCGCGAGGCCTGACGCCGGTTCGGTTGTCAGGCGCCGGCGGCAGACAGCACCGCGCGCACCACAAACACCATCCCGACCACGAACAGCACGGTGAACACGACGCCGGCCGCGATGAAGTGGGTTGGCCGGCCGGATTCAAAGTCTCGCGCCCGATTCCGGCTCGACTGCACACCGGCCGCGGCAGCGATGGTGCTGCCCACGATTTGCAGCAAAGACAGCGGTTTCGGCGCCGGCTCGTGCGCCGGCGGTTGGCCGGATGACGCGTCTGGCGGTGTCGGGTGCCGTGATGGTGCGGCGTTCGGCTCGGTCATCGGTCTATCCGTTGCAAGGTTGCGAAGTCGGGCGGTCATCGAGGCGGCGCGGGACCGCCGTGGCGCTTCACGCGGGATCGTTGTCGATGCGGCGCACCCAGTAGTCCGCGTCGAACCCGGGATCATCCAGCAGGTATTGCCAGAAGCGGATGCGGTTCACGAACTCGAGCCGACCGGTATCCGCTTCGTGCCAGGGCTCGGGCCGGCACAGGATCGCGGCGATGCTGTCCTCGTTCTCACCCGACCCCGGCAGTCCGGTCCAGAAGATCGGTCGCTGCGGCGTTTCCGGTGGCGGCAGGTCGCGGGTGTCCCACAGCCGGCGTTGACGTTCGCCCGGCTGGATGCGGATCTTGAACATGTAGCGCAGGTCGTTCGAGCGGTTGATGCCGGCGCCGTGCCAGATGCCGTGATGCATGA
>CAZVMA010000058.1:7496-10989 GCA_964628545.1 uncultured Pseudomonadales bacterium
TGAACAGCAGCGTTCCGGCCGGGCAGACCACATGCTGCTGACCCCGGATGTTCTGATAGCGACCGATCGCGGCTTCGCTGACGATGCGCAGGTGGCTGCCGGGCAGGTAGCGGGTGCCGCCCATGTCCGCTGTGACCGCGTGCGGGTAGTACATGATCTGAATATCGAACGCGGCCCGCGGATCGATGGTGGAGTCCTGATGATAGTGCTGGGCCACCTGGCGGACCCCCTGCGCGGCGTAAAACGCGGGCGGGAAGGCGATATGCAGGAAGTGATGGTCGAAAATGGGCTTGCTGCCCACCAGGCTTGCCACCGCGCCGCGCACGATCGGTAGATCGAGCATGCGGCCGATGGGCGAGTCAGGCGCGTACGCGTCTGCCAGTGGCAGACCGGCGGCGACGACCGGGATGGCGTCCGACGCCATGATGCGCCCGTAATGCGTGCGCATATGCGCCACGTCGCCGACGTCCACCCGCCCCAGGGCATCGAGAAATGCGGCGTTGATGTCGGCGGGCACGGCGGCATCGAGGCGCAGAAAGCCGCGCGCCGCGAACGATGCCATCTGGCGTGAGTTGAGACGCGGCAGGTCGGGGTCCAGGCGCGGTTCGGCCGGTAACGTTGCGGCGTGAGCGGTCATGGCAGCTGCACCAGTTTTTCGAAGAAGAATTCGTACTTCAGGTAGCCGAGGCGGAACTCGTCGCCGTGCGCGTGCTGCAGCAGCGGGCTGGCCTGAATCAGACGCCAGCCGTCCCGCAGCGCATCGAGACCGGTGGCGTAGGGCGGCTCGCTGGTGTCGCCGGCCATGTGGTCATAAGCCCCCGTGCCGTCGTAGCGCGACCACCCCACCACCGGGGTATCGAGCGCCGAGGTCGACAGATACAGCACCAGCACCTGCTGGCGAACTGCGGAGCCGCTGGTCATCGGTGACAGTCTCGCGCCGGTTCGTGATGGCGGCGAGGTTAGCACAGGCAAGCAGGCAGGACGTCCCGCTGCAAGGCTGGCGCCCGGTCTGGGCCCCGTTTCCGGGTGCTATGTCAGCCGGTCGGGCCTTCGGCGTAGGCAACTGTGCCGTCGGCGAACCACGCCACCAGCAGGGATCCCCAGGGCGCCATCCACGCGCTGTGTTGATGATCGTTTCGCGGCACCGTCAACGTGAGAGCTTCCTGACCCGCTGTGGCTGCGCGATCCCCCGCGTGCTCGGGCACCCAGCTTACAGGCAGCCCGTTGACGGTCAGGCGTACCAGCGGTGCGGCCGCATGAAATATCAGCTGCAGGGATCGAACGTGCGGTGTTTCCGCGCCGGCAACCGGGCTGGACACGTCGTGAACCGTGATGCCGGGTATCGCGATTGGGTCTTCTGGCGGTGGCGCTGCCTGCATCGACCCGGCGTGCGGTGATGCCGCGTTTACCGGCACGTTTACCGGCACGTGTACCGGCAGAGGCAGCGGGGGTGTGCGCGGGGGCGTCAGACGATAGTGACCGGTCGCCTCGAAGGCGGCGGCCAACGCGAGCAGCGCGTTGTCGTCGTACGCGCGTCCGGCGAAGGTCAGTCCGGCGGGCATGCCGGTGTCGGACATGGTGCCCATCGGCACCGTGACCGTGGGGATACCGAGATGCCGGATGGCCAGGTTCCCGTTTGCTACCCAGACACCGTTCGCCCACGCGCGCGCCGCCGATTCGGGATTGGTGTCGGCGTCTGCGCGGCCCACGTCCGCCAGCGCCGGGAACACCACGGCGTCCAGCTGTTGCGCGTCCAGCCAAGCTTCGAAATCCGTGCGTCGCGTCGTTTCGAGCCCGACCAATCCCGCCGCAAGATTCGGCAGGTCGCGGAAATCGTCGGGCCACTTCGGGTGTTCTCGGGCCAGGGCCGGATAGCGCGCGATGTCGTCCTCGAAGCCGTCGTATCGGTCCGGCAGGGCGCCGGGTGGTTTCGGAAAAATCCGTGCTCCGTCCACCCGCGCGAGCGGCAGTGCGTCAGCGCCGTCGGGCAGCGCTGCTTCGGCGTTCGCGCGCAAGAAATCGTTCCACCACCAGGCCGACAGTACCGTGACCTCGTCGCGCAAAAAATCGGCCGGCACCAGCCCGCGGGTGCGGATGTCGGGGCTACCGGGACGATCGCCCTCATAGCGGCTGATGACCGGGAAATCGACCGTCACCACCTCGGCGCCCGCGGCCTCCAGCGCCTCCCGCGCCACGGCCCAGAGCGCCATGATCGATCCCCGGGTCTCGATCGGCCGAGCGGTTGAACCGCCGACCCCGCCGTGGTCCGAGGTGCCCGCCTCGGGATCGGCATTGATGTACATCGCCGGCACTCCGAGCCGCTGGCCCCGCAGACTCGCGGCTGCGGCCAGCTGGGCATAGGCTGGTGGTCGCACGTCAGACGGCAACGGTATCGGCACCCAGGGCTGCTGGCGCCACAGATCGCCGCGGGTGTCCGGGTCGTCCACCACCAGCACGTCCAGCAGTTCCAGCAGATCGGCCATGGTGCGGGTATGCGGCACGACGACATCCATGGTCGGCACCAGCGGCCAGTTGCCGCGCACCGAGATCAGTCCGCGTGACGGGGTATAGGCACACAGTCCATTGCAGGCAGCCGGCGCGCGGCCGGATGACCAGGTTTCTTCGCCGAGACCGAATGCGGCAAAGCTTGCGGCCGTCGCCGTGCCCGATCCGTTCGATGATCCGGAGGCGAAGGCAGAGGTCAGGTAGTCCGGGCGGTACGGGCTCTCGGCACGACCGTACAGGCCGCGCTGCATGCCGCCATTGGCCATGGGCGGCATATTGGTGAGCCCGATCAGGATGGCGCCGGCCTGACGCAGTACGTCGATTGCGAAGGCGTCGTCTGCGGCGACCAGATCCGCAAACTCGGGCGACCCGGCGGCGACCGTAAGCCCGCGCACCCTGTAGCTGTCCTTGGCCGTGTACGGGATACCGTCCAGCGGTCCGCGCACCTGGCCGGACGCTCGCCGCAGATCGGATGCCCGGGCCTCTGCGAACATGTTCGGATTCAGCACCGGCACCGCGTTCAGCACCGGTCCGTGCCGATCGTAGGCCGCGATGCGCTCGAGGTAGAGCGCGACCAGAGCGGTGGCGGTGGTTCTGCCGGATGCGAGCGCCGCGCGCAGTTCGGCAATGGACGCCTCGACCACGTTCACGCGCCGCGCCTCGGTGCGGGCTGCTGCTGGGTGATGCAGTGAATACCGCCGCCGCGCGCGAACAGTTCGCGTGCGTCCACCGCCACGATTCTTCGCCCCGGGTAGGCCTCCGCCAGGATGCCTCGGGCGCGATCATCGGCTCGCGCCTCGCCGAACGCGCACGCGGTCACGGCGTCGTTGGTGACCAGGTGGTTCACGTAGTTCCAGTCCACGAAACCGTCCCGGTCCGATAGCGCGGCCGGAGCAGGCAGGTCGATCAGGGTGAGTCGATTGCCGTTCGCGTCGCGGCTATCCGCCAGGACCGCGCGAATCTCGGCCATCACCGCGTGGTCGGGGTG
>CAZVMA010000059.1:0-10907 GCA_964628545.1 uncultured Pseudomonadales bacterium
TGCTGGCGCGCAAGGAAGCCCCTTGTCTCCGGCGCGGCCGTTCGCTGGGAAGGCCAGGTCACCGCGTTCGATCCGGCAATCGCCGATTCACCCTGCTATCAGTGCCTGTACCCAACCGGCGACGACCACGCGCTGAACTGCTCGGAAAATGGCGTGGCGGCGCCCATCGTCGGCATCATCGGTGCCATGCAGGCGCTGGAAGCGCTCAAGATGTTGTGCAGCGTCGGCAGCCCGCTGACCGGACACGTCCTGTATTTCGACGGCAAATGGCTGGAATGGCGGAAACTCAGGCTGCGGCGGGCGCCGGGCTGTCCGGTGTGCGGGGGGTGAGTCCGTAAACATCGGCCACGGCGGCGACCAGTGCGGCGCGGACGTTGTCCATCGCCACCGGGCCGGCCAGCGCCGCGATGGACGTGACTTCCATGCCGCACAATCCGCACGGGGTGATGCGACCGAAGGGCTCCAGAGCCATATCGACGTTGAGGCTGAGCCCGTGATACGAGCAACCGCGCCGCACGCGGAGACCGAGCGCTGCGATCTTGGCGCCGTCGACGTACACGCCCGGCGCATCCGGACGGGTGCGACCGTCGATTTCGTAGTGCGCCAGCACCCGCTGCACCGCGCGCTCGATGCCGCTGACGAGATCGCGCACGCCGATTCCCAGGCGCCGCACATCGAACAGCAGATATCCGACCAGCTGACCCGGTCCATGGTAGGTCACCTGGCCGCCACGATCCGTCTGCACCACCGGTATCGCGCCTGGCGCAAGCACGTGCTCGGCCTTGCCGGCTTGTCCCTGCGTGAACACCGGATGGTGTTCGGTCAGCCATAATTCATCGACAGTGTCGGCGTCGCGCGCGTCGGTGAACGCGCGCATCGCCTCGAACACGGCGTGATAATCGGTGCGCCCGAGATCGCGCACGATGACTTGCGGTGGGGTCACAGCACCAGCTTCACGGCGGGTTCGGCCACCAGGGCCGCGTGCAGAGCGCGCAGCTGCGGCTCGCCTGTGGCGGTAATCGTCACGCTTACAGAGCAGAATGCCCCCTGACGGCTATCCCGGACCGAAACTTCGGCGGACGAGAAGCCAGGTGCGTGGGTTTCGACGATGCGTAGCACATTCGCCCGAAACTCTGGCACTTTGTGGCCGATAATCTTGATCGGGTAGGAACAGGGGAACTCGATGCGCGGCGCGTCACTCACTGGCGGCGGCCTCCGCGGGGACATCGCTGGCAAACAGGTTCGCGAACAGCAGCAGCAGAAAATCCCAAATGCGCGCAAACAGGCCTGCTTCTTCGACCGCCTCTAGCGCCACCAGCGGCACTTCCGCGACGATTTCGGGGCCCAGCTTCAGCACCAGTCGCCCGATTTCCTGACCCTCGGCAATAGGCGCCTCGATTGCGTTCGGTACCACGAGCTCGGCCTTCAGCTGCTCGTAGGCGCCACGGGTGATCGTGACCGTCACCGCCTCGGCTGCGCCAAGGCCGACCTCCTTACGGTTGCCATACCAGACGCGGGCGGTCTTCAGCGGCACCCCCGCCTCGTACAGATGATTGGTCTGGAAGTAGCGGAAGCCGTAGGAGAGCAGCTTCTGGCTCTCGCGCATGCGCGCTTCTTCGCTCTCGGTGCCCATGACCACCGAAATCAGTCGTTGCTCCTCGCGCTTCGCGGACGCGACCAGACAGTAGCCGGCCTCCTCGGTATGTCCTGTCTTCACCCCGTCGACAGTGCGGTCACGCCACAACAACCGGTTGCGGTTCGGCTGATCGATGCCGTTGAATTCAAACGACTTCTCGGCATAGATCGCGTAATGCTCCGGGAAGTCCCGAATCAGCGCGCGGGTGAGCAGCGCGAGATCCCACGCCGTGGTCTTGTGCTCTGGTGAAGGCAGCCCGGTGGAATTCTCAAAATGGGTGTCCGTCATGCCGATACGGCGCGCCTGCTCGTTCATCATGTCGGCAAACGCGGATTCGCTGCCCGCGATGTACTCGGCGATGGCGATGCTGGCATCGTTACCGGAAGAGATGATCACGCCCCGCAGCAGCAGCTCCAGTGACACCGTGGTGCCTTCCTGGATGAACATGCGCGAACCCTCGGCCTGCCAGGCGTTCACGCTGACCGGCACTTCGTCTTCGAGCTTGATGCGCCCGGACGCCAACTCCACTTCCGCCACGTAGGCCGTCATGATCTTGGTCAGACTGGCCGGGGGCAGCGGCTGCCGGCTGTTGTGCTCGACCAGGACACGCTGGGTTTCCGCATCGATCAGCAGATATGAGCTGGCGGCTACCTCGGGTGGGGGCGCGGGCGGGGTCGACGACGCTGCCTCCAGCCGTCCAGACGGTCCCAGCAGAAGCGCGCATGCGGCGGCCGGCATCAACCATTGCCTGGCGAGTCGACGCCAATGACTGCGCACGGAATGGGGTTGATCTGGCTCGATTGGCATGTGACAGGCCCCGGTCTGGCGGCTGGTTGATTTCGACCGCTGATTCTAACCCGCCTCAGTCGCGGATGATCATGGGCGGATCCAGTTCAGCCTCGGTGATGAGCGCGCGCAACCGGATCGCCTCGGCTTCCGACGACACGGGTCCAAGCCGCACCCGATACAGATTCTCGTCCGCCACCCGAACCACGTAGGCGCGAACATCGGTCAGCTGCTCGAGCCGGGCCTTCAGCCGATCTGCGGCGTCCAGCGTCGAGAATGCGCCTGCCTGCAGCACATAACGCTGCGGCGGCAGGGCTGCGGGCGGGGTGGGGACCGCCGCCGGCGTCGGCACGGCTACGGCTTCAGCCGCCACCGGACGCGACCCGCCACCTCCCGGGGTCAACGCCTCCAGCCGCACCCGAGCCGTTCCTCGATGCGCGAATCCCAGCTTGTAGGCGGCCCCGAACGAGAGGTCGATGATCCGGTCGGAGTGGAACGGTCCGCGATCGTTGACCCGCACCAGCGTCGTGCGCCCGTTTTCGAGGTTGGTCACGCGCAGCCAAGTGGGCAGCGGCAGCGAGCGGTGTGCGGCAGTCAGCTGCAGCATGTCGTACGGTTCGCCACTTGAAGTGCTGCGACCGTGGAATTTGCGCCCGTACCACGACGCGCGGCCCGTCGCGAAATAGCCCGCGGACGACGTCATGGTGCGGTAGGTCTTGCCAAAGACCTGATAGGTCCTCGGATTGCCGCGCGCGCTGGGGGGTTCGAAGCGCGGAATCGGGTCGGGCTGATTTTCCAGGCCCGGGGGAATCACATCAGGCGGGCCATCCGTGGTCCAGACCTTGCCAGACGGCGGCACCGCCCCAACTCCGCCCGCGTCAGGCGGTCGATCTGCCGATCGGCACCCGGCAAGCACCAGCACCCCGAAACCGAGCAGAATCGGCCAGAAGACCGTTACTCTCACCGGTTGACCGCCAGCGCGCGCACCACCGATGGCCCCGCCTGCGGGGCCGTCTCGACCGGCGACCCGGTTGGCTGCGACAGCAGGGCCGCGCGGCGGGATCGAATGACGCCAGCCAATTCGTGCACCGCGAGCGCGTACAGGCGGCTGCGGTTGTAGCGCGTGATCACGTAGAAGTTCGGCAGCGCGGCCCAAAGCTCCTGTCCCGACGCACCGTCCAACAGCAGCAGCTCGGCCGCGTCACTGTCGGCGCCCGCCGGCATCCTGAATCCGGCCGCACGCAGCACGCCGACCGAGCGGTCGAGGTCCAGCGTGTCATCGATGAACGGTTGTGCCTGCGCGACTACAGCCGGATCAGCAGCTCCGAGCGGCGCCGCGACCTGCCCCTCGGCTCGCCAACCATGTCGCGCGAAGTAGTTGGCCACACTGCCAATAGCGTCCACAGGATTGGCCCAGATATCGCGACGTCCGTCGGCATCGAAATCCACGGCATACGCCCGGTACGAGGATGGAATGAACTGGCCGTAGCCCATGGCACCGGCATACGAGCCCTTGAGGCTGGCCGGGTCCAGACCCTCCTCGCGCGCCAGCAGCAGAAACGAAGCAAGCTCGCCGCGGAAGAATGCGGCTCGGGGCGGGTAGTCGAAACCGAGCGTCGCGAGAGCGTCCAAGACCCGGTAACTGCCCGTCACCCGACCGTAGCGGGTCTCGACCCCGATGATCGCCACCACGTACTCCGGCGGCACGCCGTAGCGAATGCGCGCGCGCTCCAGCGTCTCTGCGTGCGCTGCCCAGAACTCGAGGCCCTGATCGATGCGCGCGGGCTCAACGAAGATCTTGCGGTACTCGTGCCACTTCAACACGCGCTCGGCCGGACGCGCGATGGCATCGAGAATCGACTGCTTGCGTTCCGCGCCCGACAGCACAGCGGACACCGTAGCCCGATCCAAGCCGTGCGCATCGACCACAGAGGTGATCCATGCGTCCACGTCGGCGCGACGGGAATAATCGGCGTGCGCGCCGGGGTGCACGAAGGCCAGCACCAGAGCCATGGCACCCAGGACCCAAATCCGCTGCATTGCCGTCATCACCTGATTTCCTGCTCCTGACCGCGGCGGCTACCAGCTCCGGTGGGAGCGCGCCGCCATGATGATGCCAAAGCTGCCAAGCAGCGTGATGGCCGAGGTGCCACCGTAGCTGACGAGCGGTAACGGCACTCCCACCACCGGCAGCAACCCGCTGACCATGCCGATGTTCACGAACACGTAGACGAAAAAGGTGATGGTGAGGGCACCCGCCAGAAGCCGCTGAAACGGATGCTGGGCCTGCGTGGCCAACTGCACGCCTCGCGCGATCAGCGCTGCGTACAGCAGCAACAGCAGACAAACACCGATGAGGCCGAATTCCTCGCCCACAACCGCGATGATGAAGTCCGTGTGCCCCTCGGGCAGAAAATGGAGGTGGCTTTGTGTGCCGGCGAAGATGCCCTTTCCGTAAATGCCGCCGGAACCGATCGCCGTAGTGGACTGGATGATGTTCCAGCCCGCGCCAAGCGGATCGCTTTCCGGGTCGAACAACGTGAGCACCCGCTGCTTCTGGTAGTCGTGCATCACGAACGCCCACATGAGCGGCACCGCGACCGCGACCGCGCCGAGCGCTCCGGCGATCCAGCGCCAGTTGAGTCCTGCCAGGACTATGACCGCGAATCCGGAGCCTGCGACCAGAATCGCCGTGCCAAGATCGGGCTGGACCAGTACGAGCATCGCCGGCACCGCCAGGATGGCCAGTGCGACGACCAGATCGCCCAGGCGGGGCGGCAGCGGTCGGTCGTGCAGATACCAGGCGACCGTCATGGGAACCAGCACCTTCATGATCTCGGAGGGCTGAAAGCGCGGTAATCCCGGCAGATCGATCCAGCGCTGGGCACCCTTGGCGGTGTCGCCGATCACCAGCACCAGCACCAGCAGCAATACGCCGCCGACGTAGGCAAAGGGCGCCCAGACCAGGTAATAGCGCAGCGGCAGCTGTGCCGCCAACACCAGCACGACCAGACCCAGGCCCAACCGTAACGCCTGGTTGGTCACCATCGCCGCGCTGCGGTCGGCCGCGCTGTACAGCACAATCAGGCCGAGGCCCATGATGGCCAGCAGACCCAGCAGCAGCAGCGGATCAAGATGGATGTGCCGCAGCCAGGCGCCGGCCGTGCGGGGTACGGCACGCGGCAAAGTGCGGACGAAATCGCGCTCGGACATCGTTCAGCGCACCGCCACCTGAGGCGACAGAAAGGCATCGATGACCTGTCGAACCACAGGTGCGGCGACCGCGCTGCCGCCGCCGCCGTTCTCGACCAGCGCAACCAGCACGATCTGCGGGTCATCCGACGGCGCAAAGCCCACAAACCAGGCGTGTTTACGCTGGTATTCGTTCAGTTCGCGCTCGTCATAGGTCTGACCCTGACGGATTTCGACCACCTGTGCAGTACCGGATTTTCCCGCCATGCGGTACGAGATGTCCTGTCCGATATACGGGAAGGCGGTGCCGCTCTGACCCCCGCCCAAATTGCCGCGATGAACCACGTCCTCCATCGCGTCGACCAGCTGCTCCCAATCCTGCGGGCCAACGCCCTGCACATCCGGCAGCAGCGGCGGCGGATCGAAATCAACCACCGGTTGGTCGCTGGACAGCAGCAGCCGGGGGCGCAGCACCTTGCCGCGGTTGGCAATCACCATCACCGCCGTCGCCAGCTGCAGGGGCGTCACCAGCAGGTTACCCTGACCAATACCCATATTGACGCTGTCGCCCGGATACCAGGGCTCGCCCTTGGCGCCGCGTTTCCAGACGCGATCGGGCAGCAGCCCGCTGCTGGCTTCAGGGATATCGAGGGCCAACCGACGCCCGAAGCCGAACTGGGCGGAGAACTCGGTCCAGCGATCGACGTTCATGCGCGCGGCGAGATCGTAGAAATAGACGTTCGACGATCGATAGATGGCGCGCCGAAGGTCCACCAGGCCCTGACCGCCCGAGTTGCCTTCTGTCCAGCTCCAGTCTCGAAACACACGATCCTGACCATTAATGCGAAAGGTGCCGTTGTCGAGCATGCGCCGATCCCACGCCGTGACGCCCTGCGCGATGCCTGCCAACCCGACGAACGGCTTGAACGTTGACCCCGGGGCGTACTGACCGTTGAGAACCCGATTGAACATGGGGCGATCACGGTTCGCGAGCAGCGCCCGATAGTCGCGCGCGGCAATCCCGGTTATGAACGGATTGGGGTCATAGGTCGGCTGACTGACCAGCGCCAGGACGCCGCCAGTGTGGGGATCAAGCGCAACGACCGCGCCACGACGGGAGCCCAGCGCTGCCGCGGCGGCGGCCTGCACGCGCGCATCCAGATGCAGCGTCAGATTTTGGCCGCCCACCGCCGGCGTGACGTCCAGCACCTGACGAATGCGGCCATGGGCGTCAATTTCGACCTTCTGATGACCAACACTGCCGTGCAGGCTGGCCTCGTAGAACCGTTCCACACCTCGCTTGCCAATGAACCGGGTAGCGCTGTAGTTCACCGCGTCCATCCGCTTCAGATCGGCCTCGTCCATTCGGCCCATGGCGCCTAGCGCGTGCGCAAACTCGGGTCCAAGCGGATAGTGCCGCAGCAATGCAGTCGTGATTTCGATGCCCGGCAGCCGATGTCGGTGCACCGCAAGCCGGGCAATGTCGTCCTCCGTCAACGTTTGCCGAAGGACCACGGGCTCGAACGGTCGGCCCGCGCGCCGCACGCGCGCGCGGAAGGCTTCGATGTCCTCCTCCGACAGGTCGAGCAGCGGCGTCAGCGTAGCCAACAGGGCGTCCAGGTCCGGCGCGCGCTCGCGCACGATGGTGAGGGAAGAAACCGGTTTATTGCTCGCCAGGAGCACGCCGTTGCGATCGAAGATCAGCCCGCGAGATGGCGCGATTGGCTGCAGCTGGATGCGGTTGCTCTCGGATCGGGTGCGATAGGTGTCATGCGCCCAGATCTGCAGGTGCACCATGCGCCAAACCAGGCCGCCAAAAGCCAGCATTGCCAGCCCGAACAGCACCCACGCGCGCACCACGAAGATGCGACGTTCACGCTCGGTGTCCCTGAACTGCAGCGCCGGGCTCATGAGTTGCCGGTAGTGCCTCAGGCTCGGTGGTAGGGATGGCCGGTGAGCAGCGTCCAAGCCCGGTACAGCTGCTCCGCAAGCATGACACGCACGAGTCCATGGGGGAACGTCAGCGCGGAAAGCGATAGGCGCTCATCAGCCCGGGACAGACACTCGGCGTCCAGACCGTCCGGCCCGCCGATCAGGAACACGACATCGCGGCCGTTCTGCTGCCACTGCCGAAGACGTTCGGCCAGACGCTCGGTGTCGGGCGCTGCGCCCGCGACATCCAGCGCTACCACCCAATCGCGGCCGGAGATATCGGCCAGCATGCGCGCACCCTCCTGCCGACGCGCACGCTCGATCGGCAACTCGCGGCGCGAGGCAACCGGAATTTCCGCGAGCCGCAGCGTCAGCTCGCGGGGCAGGCGACGCGCGTAATCCTCGAACCCTTCCGACACCCAGTCCGGTGGCCGCTGGCCGACCGCGAGCACGCGCAGCTTCACGACGGAATCAGACGCCAACCGGAACTGAGCGGGTATCGGGATCGATCGCCGAGCGGGGTGCGGGCAGCTCCGACCAGAGACGCTCGAGATCGTAGAAACCCCGCGCGTCGCGCTGCATGACGTGGACCACCACATCGACCAAGTCAACCAGCACCCACTCGTTGCTGCCGGTCCCCTCGACCCCGATCGGCGCCGCACCGGCATCGGCCAGATGTTCGGCTACCGAGTCCACCAGCGCCTTCACATGGCGGCTCGAGGTGCCCGTGGCAATCACCATGAAGTCGGTCATGCTGGTCAACCGACGTACATCCAGCGTCAGGATGTCCACGCCTTTACGGTCTTCCAGCGCCGCAATGGCCAGATCACGCAGTGTTTCCGGGGTCACCCATCACTCCATATAACCGGTGTTGCAGAATATAGGTGGCCACTGCTGGCGGCAGCAATTTGTCCACCGGCGCGCCCGTTGCCAGCGCTTCGCGGACGGCAGTCGCCGAAATCGGCAGCATCTCGAGTTCAAGCACGACGATCGACCCCGCCGGCTTCGAGCGCAGCGCTGCCGACGCGGTTTCGACCCGCCGCGCCGCCATCAGTTCAGCTACCGGCCCCGCGTTTGGCAGCGCGCGCCCGGGGCGATGCAGGACCACCAGATGAGCCAGATCCAGCAGCTCTTGCCAGCGATGCCACGTCGGCAGTCCTGCCAGTGCGTCACTACCGATCACCCAGAGCAACGGTTCGTCGGGCAGCGCCAGGCGCACCTCCAGCAGCGTATCCACCGTGTAGGAAGGGGCTGTCTGGCGGACTGCACGCCGAAGCTCGAGATCATCAGGGACCAGCGCGGGGTCATTCGCGCAGGCCAGTCGAAGCATCGTCCAGCGCGCCTCGACCGGCGCTGACGGCGCATCGCGGTGTCCCGGGCGGGCGGACAACAACAGCCGCAGCCGCGCCAGACCCAATTCCCTGCAGACACTGCGCGCCGCATGCAGGTGCCCGAGATGTATCGGGTCGAAGGTACCGCCGTAGAGTCCGATCAACGGTGCCGGATCTCGCCGTTACCCAGCACGACGAATTTCCGCGACGTCAGGCCTTCCAGCCCGACCGGCCCGCGCGCATGCAGTTTGTCGGTGGAAATGCCAATCTCGGCGCCCAGCCCGTACTCGAATCCGTCCGCGAACTGCGTTGACGCGTTGACCATGACGCTCGCCGAATCGACCTCGGCCAGAAATCGGCGCGCGCGCACGAAATCCTGGGTGACGATCGCGTCGGTGTGCTGCGAACCATACTGGTTGATGTGCCGGATGGCCTCGTCCAGACCTTCAACCACACGCACAGCCAGCGTCGGGCCGAGATACTCGAGGCCCCAGTCCTCCGGGGTCGCAGCGCGGGCAGCCGGCACCAGCGCCTGCACCTCGGCGCAGCCGCGCAGCTCGATGCCCGCCTCGACGTAGCGGCGCGCCAGCTCCGGCAACACCCGGGGCGCCATCTCGCGCGCCACCAGCAGCGTCTCCATCGCGTTGCAGACCGCGTACTTCTCGTGCTTGGCGTTGAACGCGATACGCATGGCCATGTCCACGTCCGCCGCCGCGTCAATGTAGACATGGCAAACGCCATCTAGGTGCTTGATCATCGGGATAGTGGCCTCCCGCGCCAGCCGCTCGATCAGCCCCTTGCCGCCCCGCGGCACGATGACGTCGACGCAGTCGCGCATGCGCACCAGCTCGCCTACCGCATCGCGGTCGGTCGTGTTCAGCAGCTGGACCACCGAATCCGGCAACCCAGCAGTCGCCAACCCCGCGGCGATAACGCGCGCGATGGCCTGATTGGAATGAAACGCCTCGGAACCGCCGCGCAGGATGCTGGCGTTTCCGGACTTGATGCACAGGCTGGCCGCCTCGGCCGTGACGTTCGGCCGCGACTCATAAATGATGCCGATGACGCCGAGCGGCACCCGCATCTGTCCGACCTGAATGCCCGTGGGTCGATAGACGAGATTGGTGATTTCACCGACCGGGTCGGGCAGCTTGTCGACCTGCAGCAGCCCTTCGATCATGCGATCGATGCCTGCCTCGTCGAGCCCGAGTCGGTCCAGCAGCGGTTGATCGATGTCCGCCTCACCGGCACGCTCCAGATCCTGGGCGTTCGCGGCGAGCAGCTGCACTCGAGCCGCATGCAGGCCGTCGGCGATGCTCCGCAAGGCCGTGGATTTTTCGGCCGTGGTCGCCGCCGCGATGCGGCGCGAAGCGGCGCGCGCAGCGAGACCGACCTCACGCATGGACGCCTGCAGCGACTGGGACACGATGGTTTCCTGCTGGCCGGGGGGCGCGATTATACGTCAGCCACGCAGCTTATCGACCAGACGCGCCAGCTCCTGCATGCGCTCGCGCGGCCATTGCAGCTTCAAGAGGCTATGCTTGATCTCGGGTTCGATCGGCAAGAGTTCGGCCAGCCGCCATCCCACCGAGCGTACGTCACCGATATCGATCTCGAGACCCAGGCGCTGCACCAGCGGATGCTGCGCCAGATCGCGTAACACCTCGACTAGCCCGACGTGCTCGGCGGACACGGGGCCCGCAGGCTCGTCAGGCAGGGGATTCACCGCAGCCATGAGCAGGTGATCGCTTGATTCCCAGGTGCGCGCGACCCGGAACTTGCGCGCGCCGCGCACGACGATACCAAGCCGTCCGTTCGCCAGCGGATTGAAATCGACGATCTCGGCCTCTGTGCCGACGTCAAAAATATCCGGTTGATCCGCATCGCGCGTCAGCCGCGCATCGTTGCCGCGTCGAATCAGGACAATGCCGAACGGATGGCCATCCCGCATGCAGCGACTCACCATGTCGAGATACCGCGGCTCGAAGATCTGCAGCGGGATGCGCCCGCCGGGCAGCAGCACGGCGCGC
>CAZVMA010000060.1:0-1652 GCA_964628545.1 uncultured Pseudomonadales bacterium
CCTGCTCAGGTTGATACCGCACTGACTGCGCGTCGATGTAGCGCTTTTGCGGATCGGTGAGCGGACCCACGAACTGCGCAAACCGGCTGGCGAAATCCTTGCGCCAGCGCGTGCGGCTGGCCTCCAGCGACTCGCCCAGCTCTTCGTCCGCGAGTTCCGCGTTGCTTGCCGCGAGCCGGTCGCGCAGCGCGCCGACCTGTTGCTCATCCAGCGACGCCAGCAGGTCGATGGCGACAGGCAGCGACCGCGCCTCGATTTCCTCGGCCCAGCCTATCACTGTGTTCACCAGCGCCTCGATCTCATCCGGATCGGTGCCATCGGCCAGCGATCGCCGAGTCGCTTCCAGGAAATCGACATATCGCGGCAGGTGATCCGCGCGATGCCAGGCCCAGACGGTCGCCACGCCACCATCGAACTGGCTCTGCTGAGCCGGATTCATATCGATGAAGTCATTGGCGAACCAGCGCGCCAGACGATCGACGTTGTCGTAGGCCAGCTGAACGGCACAGCCGGTCAGCAGGAACAGCGCAAAGACGCTTGCGGCGAGCCGGCGCCAGATCATCATTTGGCCACCAGGAAGTTCAGCATCCAGCGCGCCACCAGATGCCCGTCCGAAGGCTGGCCAAGGGTTGCCTGCGCCGCATCCACGACGTCATCGCCCAGAACGGGGCGCCGCAGCTCGAGCAGGTCGCGCGCGTAGGCGGGCGTGAATTCGGGGTGGCACTGCAGGGCAAGCACGTTCGTTCCGACCACGAATCCGGCATTCGGACAGCGGTCGGTGGCCGCAAAGCGGATCGCGTCCGGAGGCAGCGCCATGACCTGGTCGCGATGACTGGCCGGCAGATCAAACGTGGCCGCCGCGGGCACCATCCAGGGTTCAGGCACGAGCACGCGGTTGTGCTGGATGCCAACACACCAGCCTGTGTCAGCTCGTGCAGTGCTACCCCCGAAGAAGTGCGCAATCAGCTGATGGCCGAAACAGATTCCGATGATCCGGCGTCGGGCGGCCAGTGCTGACCGCAAAAACTCGACCAGCGGCGGCAACCACGGCAGCGGGTCATACACGCTGTGACGACTGCCCGTGATGACGTAGGCATCGCACTCAGCGGGATCCGGCAGTTCGCCTCGATACACCGCATAGTCAGCAAACTGAGGTGGGTTGCCGTGAAGTTCGGGGGGCAAGGCCGCCGGGTCAGACAGCGCGGCCCGAAACATGGCGGGATAATCGCCGTGCGCCGGTTGCAGCGGCTCCAGCACCTCGTCGGTCTGCAGAATGCCAATGCGCATATCGCTTGCCTAGATGACCTTTTCGCCGATGCACGAAAACAGTGCCTCGCGCCCGCTTCGCCATGATTGTCCACAGTTCCTGTGGATAAGTCCGGGGATAACTGTCTGGTGACGCCTCGAAGATACCAGACCTGGAAGGCGCGGATTATTTCGAAAAGCGTCAGGAAACAACGTGAAATCCAGAATAATCTATATATTTCAATTATTTAAATCGCTGTCATGCTGTCGTCATTGAAGCTCACGGCCCAACCTGATCAGCTCCATGGAGAATTATCTCAACTGTGAATAACCTGACGTGAGCCTGCTTGTTTTTTAACAAATACCAGATGTTAATGAATGCTCACGCAGCGTCGCTCGTGCCCGCT
>CAZVMA010000060.1:1701-10897 GCA_964628545.1 uncultured Pseudomonadales bacterium
GGCAGAGCCGTGCGCGACCGCTCGTCTGGGTCGAACGCCAGGCAGTCGTTCAGTCGCTGCCACTGACGCTCGGTGACGCCTCGAGGCCGCGCGGCCGACATCCCAAGTCGCGCCGCGGCATCGGCTGGCAGCCGATCGAATGGATGACGGCCAGTCAGGACCTGCAGGGCGAGCAGACCGAGCGCGAACAGATCGTCCTGCGTGTCCGGCAATTTGCCCTCAAGCCGTTGCGGACTGGCATAGGCAGGCGTGAGCACCCCCGGATGCGGCTCGTCAAAGCCGATACCCCGCGCCTGCGCGGCCACTGCCCGGGCGAGGCCGAAATCAAGCAGCTTGATCCGGCCGTCGCGGCCGACATGCACATTCGCGGGTTTCAGGTCCGCGTGCACAACACCGAGGGCGTGCGCGTGGGCCAGCGCCGAACTGATCGACGCGATCACGCTGGCCGCCAGCCGCGGCGGCAAGCCGGCGGGATGTTGGGCCAGCAGTGCGCCGAGGTCCTGACCTTCCAGCAGTTCCATGACCAGATAGGGTTCGCCCTGATCCTGGTCAAAGTCGGTTACCGAGATGATATTCCGGTGCGTCAGCGACCGGGCGCGGTCAGCTTCCCGTTTCAGCGCCGCACACGCTTCCGGATGCGCGCGCGCATCGCAGTTCAGCAACTTCACCGCAACCTGGTCGTGACCCCGACCCGCCGCCTCGGCCGCCATGTCGCGCGCGGCAAACACCACGCCCATTCCGCCCACACCCAGCCGCGCACCAAGCTGATAGCGCCGCTTCAGCACCCGCGGATGGAGGGACGACCGAAACCCATCGTCCGATCCGGCCGCGCGCAGCCAGGAGGGGGCGTCAGCACGCACCAGGGTTGGGGTATCCAGCATGTTCTTGTCTCCTTCAGCGCAGCGGGCGGCGTGAGGCAATCTCAGTGCCGACGAAAGCGGATCAGGGAACGCTCGGACAGTGGCTCCCCCAGACTGAGCCATCCGTCCCCGCGCAGCTGGAATTCCGCGCGATGCACATGGGCGACAGAGCCATCCCCTGTCTGTATCCAAGTGCCGTTGGTGCTGTCATCGACCAGCACGAATTCATCCCCACGGCGCTCGATCCGGCCATGTGAGCGGGAGACGTGCGGGCGCGACACCCGTAGATCCACGGAGTCCTGCGCGCCCAGCACGAGAGCGGCCCGCGTTTCGTCGAGCGCCACATGAACAGCGCGCCAATCGAGAATCAGCACCGGCAAACCCAAGGTTTGCCTTCCGGCTCTGATCGCCGACTTGTGCGTCCCCATGCCGTTCCCACATCCATATCGTGTTCTGAGACTAGAACGCCGCAGCCCACCCGATTGCGAAGTACTCCACACTGCAGCCCGAATTGACTTGCCGAAAGCGAGCAACGATGCTCGGTCGACCTTGGGTAGCGAAGCCGACATGACGCCTGAAACCGCACCCGTACGCCCGGACGAGGAGATGGACTGGCTCGCCCTCGAACGCTGGCTGCGCGCGCACCTCACCGACGACGCGCCAGACCCCAGCCCGATGACGGTCGTGCAGTTCCCAGGCGGTAGCGCCAATCTCACCTACCTCGCGCGCTTCGGATCCCGCGAATATGTGGTGCGCCGACCACCGCTCGGCCCCGTCGCTCCCGGGGCGCACGACATGCGTCGAGAGTTCCGGGTGCTGTCGCGCCTGCACCGACAGTTCGACCGCGCACCCAGGGCTTACCTGCTGTGCGAGGATCCAGCCGTGATCGGCGCTGCGTTCGTCGTGATCGAGCGCCGCACCGGGGTCGTCGTGCGCGACGCGTTTCCCGAATCCATGCTGATGCACACCGACCTGGCCCGACGCACCAGTTTCGCGCTGGTCGAGGCCATGGCCGAACTGCACAACGTCGATCCCGCGACCTGCGACCTGGCGGATCTGGGCAAGCCTGAAGGCTTCGTTGCGCGACAGGTGTCGGGGTGGCATCAGCGCTGGCAGCTGGCAAAGGACATCGACGTGCCGCTGCAGGACGCCGTGCATGCGCGGCTCGCGGCGACGATGCCTGCGCCGCAGCGGGTCAGCATCCTGCACAACGATCTGAAGCTCGATAACTGCCAGTTCGATCCGGCAGCGCCCGATCGCGTGAAATCGATCTTCGATTGGGACATGGCCACACTCGGCGATCCGCTGATCGATCTCGGCACCCTGCTCAACTATTGGCCGGAACCCGGCGATCCGACGCAGCGTGCGGTACGCGCGACGGGCGCAGCAGACGCGTTTCCCAGCCGGGCCGAGATCACCGAGCGCTATGCCCGCATTACCGGCCTGGACATGGCCAGCGTGCACTGGTACGAAGCGTTTGCGCTGTGGAAAACCGCGGTGGTGGTGCAGCAGATCTACATTCGCTACAAGCGCGGGCAAACCCAGGACGAACGCTTCGCCACCTACTCTGAACGCGTGCCGAATTTGCTCGAGGCCGCGTGGGCGTTGCTGAGGTCAGCGGCCTGAGCCCGGCCAGCACGTCAACAGCCAGTACCGATTTCCGGGGGGAAGTCATGCATCAACGTCTGCTCATCGCCAATCGCGGCGAAATCGCCCTGCGCATCGCGCGCGCTGCCGCCGAACTCGATATCGAGACGGTCGCGATCTACGCCGATGACGACGCCCGATCGCTGCACGTGCGCCGCGCCGATCAGGCCGTCGCGCTCGGCGCGCGAGGCACGCGCGCGTACCTCGATATGGAACGCGTGGTTGCGATCGCGCGCGAAACCGGCTGCGACGCCGTGCATCCGGGTTATGGCTTTCTGGCCGAAAACGCCGCGTTTGCGCGCGCCGTGCAGGCTGCAGGCATCACGTTCGTGGGCCCGTCACCGGAATTGCTCACAGCATTCGGCGACAAGACTGCGGCGCGCGCGTTGGCCGCCGTAGCGGGTGTGGCCGTGCTGCCGGGTACCGGCGCTGCCACCAGTCTGGAGGAAGCGCTCCAGTTCTTCGACAGCCTGCCGGACGGCAGCGGCATGATGATCAAGGCGCTCGCCGGCGGCGGCGGCCGGGGCATGCGCATCGTGTCATCGCGCGCCGATATTGCCGCGGCCTACGAGCGCTGCGCATCGGAGGCACAGGCCGCATTCGGCGATGCGTCGCTGTACGTCGAGCGCCTGGTGCGCCGGGCACGCCACCTCGAAGTCCAGATCATCGGCGACCGCTTCGGCGCGGTAACGCACCTCTGGGATCGGGAGTGCACGCTGCAGCGCCGACACCAGAAACTGGTTGAGCTGGCGCCCAGCCCGTCGCTGGACGCCGACGGGCGCGCGGCGCTGATCGATGCCGCACTCGCCATCGCGCGCCACGTGCGCTACCAGAGTCTCGGCACCATGGAATTCCTGCTGAGCCAGGACGGTGGATCAAACGAGATCGTATTTATCGAAGGCAACGCCCGACTGCAGGTGGAGCATACGGTCACGGAGGAAATCACCGGCGTAGATCTGGTGCGCGCGCAGCTGCTGCTGTCGGCGGGCCACTCGCTTGCGGAGGTCGGGCTTGCCCACCCCCCGGCGCGTCGCGGCAGCGCCGTGCAGGTGCGCGTGAACATGGAGACCATGCAGGCGGACGGCAGCACGCGTCCTGCGGGCGGCACGCTGTCGGCCTTCGATGTGCCGTTCGGGCGCGGTGTGCGCGTCGAGACGTTTGGCTACACGGGCTTCACCACCAGTCCGGCGTTCGATTCCCTGTTAGCGAAGGTGATCGTGCATGTGCCGGACGAGGATCTGAATCACACCCTGCGCGCGGCCGATCGCGCACTGGCCGCCTTCAACATCGAGGGCGTGGCCACGAACGCGCCGTTCCTGCGCGCACTGCTGAACGCGCCGGCGGTATTGGCCAACGACGTCTCCACGCGCTACATAGAAACCGAGATCGAGGCGCTGGTGGCGTCAGCCGCCCAGTTCGATCGAGCGCAGCCCGGCGATGCCGGAGCCGGTCGCGCAGGCGCGGCCATCGACAGCAGCGATCCGCTGGCGGTACTCAAATTGGCCGAGCGCGCACCCAGGGCGCCGGCGAAGCGCGAGTCACCGCTGGCCGAAGGTCTGGTGGCGGTACCCGCGCCGATGCAGGGCACGATTGTCAGCGTCGACGTGACGGACGGCGAGCGGGTCCGACCCGGACAGCAGCTGCTGGTGATGGACGCCATGAAGATGGAGCACGTCATCAGCGCCCCGGTCGGTGGCGTCGTTCGGGAGCTCGCGGTCACCACCGGCGACACGCTGTTCGAGGGACATCGTCTGCTGGTGATCGAGGCTGACGCCGACAGCGCCAGCGCCGCGGCGATCGAGGAGCAGTTTGATCTCGACCGGATCCGGCCCGATCTGGCGGAGGTGCGTGCACGCCATGCCTACGGTCTGGACGAAAATCGACCCGACGCGGTCGCGCGCCGGCACGGACGGGGCCATCGCACGGCCCGCGAGAACATCGCCGATCTGGTGGACGCGGACAGCTTCGTCGAGTACGGCGCGCTGATGATCGCTGCGCAGCGGCGCCGCCGAACAGTGCAGGACCTGATGGAGAAGACGTCTGGAGACGGCATGGTGGCCGGCATCGGGACCGTGAACGGTGATCTGTTCGGGGCCGAACGCAGCAGGGTTATGGCCATGTCCTACGACTACATGGTGCTGGCCGGTACCCAGGGGCACATGAACCATCTGAAGAAGGACCGGCTGTTCAAGCTGGTGGAGGACAACCACCTGCCCGTCGTTCTGTTCGCCGAGGGCGGCGGTGGCCGGCCAGGTGATACGGACGGTACCGGCGTGGCCGGTCTCGACTGCTACGCGTTCAACTACTTCGCGCGGCTCTCGGGTCTGGCGCCGCTGGTCGGCATCACCAACGGCTACTGTTTTGCGGGCAATGCGGCGCTGCTCGGCTGCTGCGACGTGATCATCGCGACCGAGGGCTCGAATATCGGGATGGGCGGGCCCGCGATGGTCGAGGGCGGCGGTTTGGGCGTGTTCAGACCCGACGAGATCGGTCCGCTCGAAACCCATATCGAAAACGGGGTGGTCGACATCACGGTGGCCGACGAGGCTGCCGCAGTCGCCGCAGCGCGCAAATACCTCGGCTATTTCCAGGGCCGGACCCGCGCATGGGACTGTGCCGACCAGCGGATCCTTCGGCACCTGATTCCGGAAAACCGGCTGCGCGCCTACGACGTGCGTCGAGTGATTCGCTATCTCGCCGACACAGACTCCGTACTCGAGCTGCGGCCCGGCTACGGCCACGGCATGGTGACGGTGCTGGCTCGGGTGGAAGGTCGCCCGATCGGCATCATCGCCAACAACCCCTCGCACCTCGGCGGCGCAATAGACAGCCCCGCAGCCGACAAGGGGGCGCGTTTCATCCAGCTGTGCGATGCCTTCGATATTCCGATGCTGTTCCTGTGCGATACGCCCGGGTTCATGGTTGGACCCGAAGCCGAAAAGTCCGCCCAGGTGCGCCGTTTCGGCCGACTGTTCGTCACCGCCGCCAACGTCAGCGTGCCGTTCTTCACCATCGTGCTGCGCAAGGGCTATGGTCTCGGCGCTCAGGCGATGGCGGGCGGCAGCTTCAAGGTGCCGCTGTTCACGGTCAGCTGGCCCACCGGCGAGTTCGGCGGCATGGGGCTTGAAGGCGCAGTGAAGCTTGGCTACCGCAATGAGCTAGAGGCCATCACCGATCCCGCTGAGCGGAAGCAGGCCTATGACGAAATGGTCGCCCGCAGCTACGAGCGCGGCAAGGCGGTGAACATGGCGCAGGCCTTCGAGATCGACGACGTGATCGATCCGGCGGAGTCGCGCCGCTGGATCATGGCCGCGCTGGACAGCGCACCCGAACGCGCACGCACCGGCAAAAAGCGTCCGCACATCGATACCTGGTAGCGTGCGGCCCCCGCGACGCGGGCCCTACGACGGTAGGCGCTGCCCGGCCAGCCGGGCAAGCGCCACAGGTCGGCCGTCAGGATCGTTGAACAGTCCCTCCTCGTGAACGCGCAGCTGCAGCCCGGGAAAGCAGCCTGGCAGCTCGTCCGGCAGCGCGCGAAAGCGTCCGGTCTCCGGCCCGATGACTTCCGCATCAGTCTGCCGATGGACTTCGGCGCAGAGCCAGCCGCCCGGCCGCAATCGCTCGACCAGACGCGGGAACAGCGCGCGATCCAGAAAGCGGATGACGATGATGAGGTCGTAGCCCGTCAGTTCCGCCGGCAATCCGTGGTCGAGATCGATGGCGTGCCAGGCGATTCGGCCTGCCCGATGCGGGTCGCAGTCCGAGCTGCCGCTTTGCGCGACCTGCGCCGCCTGCGCGAGGGCAACCTCAGAGATATCCACGGCATCGACCGCGTAGCCTCGTGCGGCCAGCCAACGCGCGTTGCGTCCTCGTCCACACGCAATATCAAGCGCCCGCGGCAGCCCACCTGCGAACGACCCAATGACGCCCGCGTCGAACAATCCTTCGAGCCACTGACTGGGGTGCTCGCGCGCCGCGTAAGCGCCCGCGCCGTAGCGCGCGTTCCACTTGTCTCGATCGGTTTCGCTCATCGGTTGTCTGAACTCCTGTACCGTCATGCCGGGGGTTACAAATGAATCACACGCGAGCATTGCGCCGCGTGGCCGCCGGGCGTAGTGTTGCCTCCAACATCAGCGGAAAATACAAGGAGGTGATCCATGTCTAACCGTATCGCTCGCGAGGGCGCGAAGTAAGCTTCAGCCCTCAAGGGCTTACGGAAAGGCCGGTCTCGCGACCGGCCTTTTTATTTTCCGGGCTCAAATCTGTCCCACCAGATCACGGGCCACCCGCTCCAGCACCGCATAGCGCGTATCGAAGTTGGGCAGGATCATCACCTGCCGCAGCCCAACAATTGTGGCCCGCGTGAATGCGCTGGTGTCGGCGATCTGCCGGATAGCGTTCCAGCAGCGCCGTGTAGTCGGCCCAGATACCGCGATACACGCCCGGCGGCTGATGGCCGAAGTTGCGCCATTGGTCATAGGCGTAGTGCACCGAGGCCATGGCCATGGCGCCGCATTCGGCCTTTACGCGATCGGAGTCGGGTGCCTCACCCTCGTCCAGCACCACAATGGTCGTGAGCGCCGTCGTGTGGTACCGCTCGCGATCGATCACCCGCCCGGCGGCCGCCGCACCCGCCTCGATCTGCTGCCAGCGGGCTTCCATCATGCCGCTGTTGAAGGGCAGACCCATCACCGCCCCGTCACCGTAACGACCCGCCAGGCCCAGCGATTTCGGACCGAAACCCGAGACGTAGAGCGGAATCGGATCGGCAAAATTCACGAAACCGCGGTCCGGCATGATGTGCCGGATCGGCGCCGGACCGTGGGCGCCGCGCGTGAGCGGGCCCATGCTGGCTTCCTCACCGCGCAACAAGGGTGCCAGCGTTTCCAGATAGTCCGCGAACTCCGCAATGCGCTGCGGCGGCTGACCCATCACGCGCATGGCCGTGTTGCCGGCGCCAACCCCGAAGAACGTCCGTCCGGGGGCCAACGCATTGATGGTGGCGATGCCCGCCGCGTTAACCGGTGCCGGGCGGGTACCGGCGACGGCGACACCGGTGCCGAGCTTGATGGCTGACGTGCGCCATGCCGCCAACGCCAGGGTGGCATAACAATCCGACCACAGCATCTGGCTGTCCGCGAGCCAGGCGTGGGAGTAGCCAAGCGCTTCTGCCTGCACCACGTAATCGACGTCGCCGATGTGCGAGGCGACACAAATGCCGATTTCCACGTTCGCCCCCTATTTGCGCACTTCGTAGTAGTTGTTCATCGGGTTGTCGTAGTCGACCTTGCGAAAGCGGGTGAACCCGGCTGCCGCCGTCATCGCGCGCGCAACCTCTTCGTTGAAGCCCAGGGTGCCAAGCCCAGCGCCGCCCGGCAGCGACAAGGCGCTCGACATGCACACCATGATGGAGAAACCGTACAGCAAGCCCGCCATCGGATGCCGCTCCAGGTTCTCGCGGAAAGTGGGGAAGCTGCGTATGTCCTCGCAGAGAAACGTTCCGTCGTCCTTCAGGGCTCGGTGGATGCTGTCAAGCAGCGGCTGCGGGTGAGGCGCATCATGGATGACGTCGAACGTGGTGATCAGATCGAACGTCGGAATCTCGGGCATGGGCTCTTCGAGCGGATTCACGAACCGGATGTTCGGCAGCTCGACGTGCGAGAGGCGGTGCCGGGCCCGCTCGAGCGCGTGATTCGAGATGTCGTAGCCCACCACGGTCGCTTCCGGAAATGCCGCCGCCATCGCCATGGTGGCCACGCCGCCACCGCAACCCACATCGGCGATGGCGCCGCCCGCGCGCAGCCGATCGACAACGCCGTCGAGCATGGGCAGCACCTTCGGCACCAGCGTGTTTTCGTTGAAGTACCGCGTCATGCGCTCGATGCCGCTGGCGCAGCCGGGCCCGTGATCGTCATAGGTGAGACCGACGCCGGACCGAAAGCTCTCGACCAGGCCAGGGAGCGACCCGAATGCCGAGGTTGCGCTCTCGAAACCGCCGCCGAAGTAGGCGGGGTGGCTGGTATCGACCAGCACCGCGATCGCTTCCGGCGACAGGTGGAAACGGTCTGTCTCTGCGTCGTGTTCGATCTGCCCCATGCAGGCCTGGTGGCGCAGCCATTCGCGCACCCAGCGTTCGCTGAGACCGCTCTGCTCTGCAAGTTCTGCGCTGTTCGCGCTGCGCAGATCGCGCAGCGCGCGATACAGCCCCAGCGCATCGCCGAGCGAGCTGATGGCGCAGTTCAGGCCGGCAGCAATGCTGCCGACCACCTTCTGGCTGAAACGTTCGAGTTTTTCGCGGTCGATCTCCGTGCGCTGCATGGCATCCCTCCTCCGGTAGATACCGGGATGCTACGCGCAACGGCTTCCGTCGTCAGGCGGCACACTAGGCGTGCGCGTAAAGGTGACCCACCTCCAGGCGCTCGAGGATCCCATCCAGCGTGCGGCTGATCTGGGTGCAGTTGCGGATCATCTCGATGCGCGGCCACGTGGCGGCCTCGCCTTCGGCGATCAGAAACCGCACCTCGTCCTCCGAGAGAATCGACAGCAGCTTCCGCGGATCCCAAAACCGCCGACGCGGCAGAATGTTGATGTCGGCCGTGTAGTCCTGCGTCGCCAGGCTGTAAGCCATGCGCGTGGCCAGATTCAGCGGATAGAAATTCTTGGTGAACTCCATGGCCAGGGGATAGGTG